>CACYHM010000050.1 GCA_902774195.1 uncultured Eubacteriales bacterium | reverse complement strand
GAGCTGGGAAAGCACGGTGTCGTCAGCTTCTTTGCAGCGGGGAATGACGGAAATGACCTGAACACCCTGAGCAATCTGGGATCCACGCTCGGAAACAATCCGTATGCGATCATCGTGGCATCTACAAAACCGGATGGAACTATATCCGATTTCAGCTGCTACGGCAGAGGGATAGTAACGCTCGGAGCGCCCGGTGAGTGCATACTTTCATGCATTCGCCCGGTAGAAGCGGCGTGCATGCCGGTGCTGTCAGAGAGCAATAAGGTGTACGAGAACTTCGAGGGCGAAGGTGCTGCAAAGGTGGAACTGTGCCAGGTCGGATATTATGAAGACGGTTCACCGGATCCGAATGATGAGGTCAGCGGAACCGAGGGCAGCGTGGTTTACGGTCCCGGTGAGCTGGGCTTTGAAGGACAGAAGGCTCTGAAGATCAAATTCGACAGAGCCAGAACTCACCTCGGAAAAAACAACGAAAGGATGCTGGCTCTCAGGCTGGATTTTGATAAGGAAGGAAAAACTTTCACAGCCGGCGACGGTGTAGGATTTGCATTCGGCGGAGAAGGGTATTTTTTCCCTGTATCGATGGAGATCGCAGGGGAGCCTGGAAGCAGGACGGTAAATAACTATAAATACTACAATTACCCCGGCAGCTGGGGTTCATACTCATACACCTTAAAGGATGACATCGGCACGGGTGACAGCTGTTCTTTCATCTGCCAGATCATCGTACCGGAGGATGAAGATGAAGTTTACCTTGATGCGATAGGCATAGGCGCTGAAAAGCAGCCGTACGCATTCCTGTCCGGGACATCGATGGCGACACCGGCTGCCGCAGGCGCCGCAGCGGTGATCGCCTCAAGACATAATAATGAACTTGAAGGAATGGAACCGGCAGCTTCAGCAAAAAAACTGGCTAGCCTTGTCCGCTCTAGCGTCAGACCAAATGCTTCGCTTGCAGGTAAAACGAGTACGGGCGGAATCATAGACCTGACTGTTGACGAACAGAACGCTTCTCCGGCGGAAATGCCTGGACCGGACATCACAGACCTGACGCTCAGCGGCAGGACAGTTACGATCACGGGAACAGATTTCGGCGAAACCAAAGGAAACGTGAAAGTCAGCAAATATGTACTCGGCGCCCCGTCAGATGTCGATTCGTCTGTCGCTTTGTGGAGCGGCAGCAAGGTCGTCCTCACTCTCGATAAAGACTTTGAGGGCATCATCGAGGCTGTCCTGACCGCTTCGAACGGAAAAAAGGATACGATCATAAAGTACATCAGCAAGAGCAGCAATATCTTTGAGAAGGATCATCATATAGGGAGCGATACCGGCGAACCGTTCGAGTTCAATGAGCCGGGACCGTCAGATCCCGGAGCGGAAACTCTCGGAGACTTTGAGACCACGGGCATACTCGTCGCGGGGGACGGCAGGCTCTGGTATCTGCCTAATGTCGCCAAAGTAGAGGTAAACGCCGCGTGTAAAAACATGTATTCCTATGATCCGGGCAGCGGATCATGGTCGGTATGTCCGGCTCTTCCGGAATGGATAAGAATAGTATCCGGGACATGGTTTGACGGCAGGATATATGTCAAGGGCACAACTGCCTATGTCGATGAGAGCGGCACTATTCCTTATTCCGACCCTGAAAGCGGGGAACCTTACGATACATGTGTATATTCATATAAGCCGGGCGACAGCAGCTGGACGAAATGCTCTTCTGAAGGGGTCGCGCCCGAGCTGACTCTTTTCGCCGCGGACGGCAGGCTCATGCTTGCGGGAGCGACAACGGAGGAATCCAGAGACAAGTCGGCCGGGAGATATCCTTCCGTACGCGGATACGACCCTGACTCGGGAGCGGGGAAGCCTCTCGGGTATCTTCCGTGCTCTTCGATCAAACCGAAGGCCGCATATGCCGGCGGACATGTATATCTGTTCGACATCAGGAGCGGGAAGCTGTTTGTTCTCGATGACAGCATGTCCGGGAGGATGTGATCGGACTGCCGGAGTTCTATTTTGGCGATTCCTACAGCAACAGCCTTCGTGAATACGATCCCGCGCTGCTGTCTTACGGAGACATGCTCATACTGACAGGCCCTGCGGCAAAGGGAGGCCCGTCGGACACGTTTACGCTCTATGACGGCGAAAGATCCTTCAGTCCGTTCAGCAGACGCGTCTCCGACGCCAAGGTGCACATGCCTGCTGCGGCCGTTCTTGGCGGAAGACTCTATGTCATAGCGGCTTCGCTCTTTGAACCGGATATGAGGATATTCAGATCGGCTCAGCTGCCTGAGACGGAGCGCTTCACGATCACATACGATCTTAACGGCGGCAGCTTTGGCGGCAGCACTGAAGCCATAAAGGAGGTGCATGAAAAGGGGGCCGTGATATCCATACACGAGGCTCCGGTAAGAGAGGGGTATACCTTCAGATACTGGAAAGGCTCAGAATACCGGCCGGGCGACAGATATACAGTCACTGAAGACCATACTTTCACAGCTCAGTGGGAGAAAAACGGCAGAGGGTCCGGCTCCGGCGCGAACACGGGAGACGGGGCGCATCCGCTGCTCTGGATAATGCTCGCTCTTGTCGCGGCTCTTGAGACGGCTGTCATCATGATCAGGCGGCGGAGAAAGTTTTTGAAATAAAAACGATGAAATTGTAGACAAGAGGCAGGCTTTCTGCTAAAATACCATTTGCGCACGAAAAAGGCGCAAATATGGCGCATTGGTCAAGAGGTCAAGACGTCGCCCTCTCACGGCGGAATCCAGGGTTCGATTCCCTGATGCGCTACCACGCAAACGGCTTCGATGCGAAGCCGTTTTCATTTTATGCAGCCTTATGAACGGCCATCTGTGTTATAATAAATAAGTTATGAAAGAAAAACTCAAGAAATTATTTATGCCTAACAGACCGGCAGCAGAGCTGCTCGGCACCGAACCTGTCAGAGATCTGCTGATAAGCATGGCCATACCTTCGATCGTAGCCATGCTCATGCAGGCCCTGTACAATACCGTCGATTCCATGTACGTTGCCAAGATCAGCGATGAGAGCTTCGCTGCTGTCACGCTGGCGTACCCGGTGCAGATGATCATCGGGGCCCTTTCGACAGGCATAGGAGTCGGTATCAATTCAGCTATATCCAGAAACCTCGGCGCAGGCGAGCCTGATCAGGCGGCCAAATCAGCCAGCAACGGCATCGTCCTGGGCTTCGGCACCGTGTTCATCATGGCTTTGTTCGGTATCTTCGGAGCAGGGACCTTCATCAGGTTCTTCAGCACTGATCCGCAGGTCATCGAGGCGGGGACGATATACGTCCGGACCATTTCCATACTGGCTTTCGGAAGCATATTCACCCAGATAACGTTCTCGGTCCTGCAGGGCTCTGGCAATATGGTCGTGCCTATGATCTCGCAGCTTGCCGGAGGCTTCTGCGTCATATTCCTCGACCCGATATTCATCTTCCTGTTCAAGCTCGGGGTGCTCGGAGCCGCTATAGCATCGAGCCTCTCGCAGGCGATCGCCATGCTCATAGGCTTCTACGGGATCTTCAAAGTCAACAGGGCGAACCTTCCTGTCACTTTCAAGGGGTTCAGGCCTGATCTTCAGATAATGAAGGACATACTGGTAGTCGGCATACCTTCGGCTCTGACACAGGCCACCACGTCCATAGTCTCGGGTATCGTCAACAAGCTGATTGCAGGCTACGGCACAGCAGCCATAGCGGTCTTCGGAGGCTTCGGCAAGTTCAGCAGCTTCGGAATACTTCCGATATTCGGCGTGACCAGGGGAATGACGCCTATACTCGGATACAGCACCGGGGCGCACGACGGAAAGCGTTTCATAGAGACGAGGAACCTCGCGATGAAGATCGCTTCTATCTTCGCGGTCCTCACATCCCTTCTCTTCGTGCTGGCGCCGGGAGTCGTACTCAAGCTGATAAGCGCGACGCCTGAGATGAGGGAGATGGGTATGCAGGCATACCGCATACTCGGAGCTCCGATCGCTGTCTACGGCATAAGCATAGTGCTGGCGCAGCAATTCCCGCCGGCGAAGAAGTCGTACATAACGACCATACTCACGCTCGCAAGGCAGGTAGGCTACATGGTGCCGCTGTGCACGCTCTTTTCGAGAAAGTGGGGCATAACGGGCATATGGGCAGGCTACGCTGCTGCAGATATAATCAATTTCATCGTTGTAATATTAGTTGCCGGATGGTTCAGACGAAAGGTAATCGAAAAATGGCAAAAAACACCTACAGAATCATGATCACATCCCTCTATGAGGGAGACTCCAGGGATTCCGTGGAGTACTACTACGCAAGGGAAGGCGAGAAGAACATATACTGTGATGCTATGCTCTCGGCTGAAGCGAGCAGCAAGTACATACTCGCAAACTATAAGATAGACGAGATCATAACCCTCGGAAGCAAGACCACATATGACCCGGGCGACGAGCTTGTAGAGATGGTCCTCAGAGAGGGCAGCTCGTTCTATTCCTCGGATACACGCAGCATGTCGACATACAGCCTGCTCAGATACAGACTCGCGCAGTACCTTGACGAGCTGAGGATTGAAGAACAGGACCTCAGAGATCTTCTGCCTGAGGAAGATCAGGAGCAACTGACAGAAGCGATCAGAAATTCCTTCAAAAAGAATACTAAAGGCAATAACAGCGCAAAATTCAACCGCTTCTTTGACATGCTCAACAGAGACCAGAAACTCAGGACCGCAGTTACAGAAGATCTGAAAGGTCTGCTGGATACTGACATCATGAGCCTCCGGGGATTCCGCAGGTGGATATTCAACTGGCTGTACAGCGAGATGCACGACAGTTCAAAGATGTTTGCGCTGGAATCTAACGAGGATGTAAAGATCCGCTTCATCCCGACTGAAGGGGACGGATCGCTTTCGTTCGCGGTCAATCTCGTCGAGGACTTCCTGGATGAGGACAGCAGGTTCGACGAGGATGCGGACATCGAGCTGTACATCTGCATACAGAGCGAAGACGCGGATGACACATATTCCCTGATGAGCCTCATGGACCTCATCAAGGCGATGCCGGGCAACCGCATCAGGATCGAGCGCGTAGTCACCAGCGCCCGCGACCTCAAGGAGATCGCAAGCGATATCGTTGACAGCACGGATCTGTATGGATCCTCTGAACTGGTGGCCGGAGCAAGATCATTCCTCAGATCCGGCAAAACGGACATACTGGTAAATTACTGGAACCTTCACAGGACAGATAACGAATACATCGACAGGCTGCTCAATGCGATGAGGAATATCGACATAGGGATATCACTCTGCGACATAGGAGACATAGAAAGAGGTATTTCGAGCCTGCGCAGGCTGTTCTCCGGAGACAAGTATGTGGCGGGACCGAACCTGGTCGAACAGTATTTCGGATTCATCATTGAAGCCATCAAGGAGGATTACGGCCCTATGCTTGCCGGAGACAAGCTCGAGAACATAGAGCTCATCAGATGGGCCTACAGAAAGGGCTTCTGGCAGCAGACGCTGACGCTGATCGAATCGAAAGCGCCTCATGACTTCGTAGACAAGGGCATCCTTTACTACAGCGACGGAGAAAAATCCAAGGAATACGCCATAAAGACATTCGGAAATATTTATTATGACCTCAAGCCGTTCGAAAAATACAAGCTCGACGACATATCCCACTATTTCGTAAAGTTCTACGGAAGGGGCAGGGTAAAGCACGCTGCCAGTGATTCAGAAAATGCGCAGAGATATTCCGAGCTCAGGATCAATGATCTCCACACGACTGAGAAGAACGTCCTCAGGACGCATACGGACTGCCCGGACGAAAAGGCGCTCGGAAATCTGCTTTACGCGTATTACGAGGTCGGCAACGTAAGAAACAAGACGAATCACGCTGAAAACGCATCTGGGTCTTTCGGAGCTTACAGAAAAGACAGTGACGTGAGCGAGCGCATGAGCATGATAAAGAGTTGTGTAGAAAGCTTTATACACGGCTATGACAAGGTAATGAGGCTCATCGGAGAGGACGGAGGCAAGAGAGTCGTCTATGTAACGAACGATGAGATAAGGGCTTATTCGAACGAGCTGAGAAAGAAATTCCAGGCCAATAAAGGCCATTTTGACAGGAAGGATGCGCCTGAGAAAAATGAGCAGGGCGGTCAGAGACCACAGGACGGCCCGAAACCGCAGGACGGCACGGCCGCTCATGACGGCGCTGAAAAACAGAACTGATGCATAATAAGGAGCAGCCCGCAGGCTGCTCCTTTATCATCTCAGTATTGTGATGCGCCTTTTGCGGATGCTGCTCTATATCCTGATCCTGGCGACATACTCCACGTCTTCAGGGAGCCTGAGGTCCTTTTCAGGAGGCTCGAAGCTCCACATCGGTGCGGACGGTCTTACAGCCCACATGACGGAGTAGAAGTTGAACATCACGATGCCGTAGTTGAGGCGCTTGTCGTAATCGTTGGTCAACTCGCTCGGAAGTCCGACGAGGCATACCTCATTGTAGTCGACGAGCAGCCTGTACGGCTGGAGGTTCAGGAAGGACTGGGAGTGAGCGCATGCTCTGAGGCAGTCCTCGAGCTCACGAGGGAGGCGGTCGAGGTTAGCTTCTGTTTTGTAGTCCTTGCCGAGGCAGAGCTCCTGGATGGTGATCTTCGGAGCCTTCTTCTCGGCATTGCCCGGGTCGCGGTAGCCGAATGCCACTACGCAGGCGACTTCCATGCCGTTGTCCTCGTTAAGGGCTTTCTTTACAGCAGCGGCGTCAACGATGGTCATCCAGCAGGTAGCTACTCCGTGTTCGGCCATTCTGAGCGTAAGACCCTGGGCTATGTAGCCGGCATTCTCGATGAAGTGATCTCCTTTTTCCGAATAAAGCACGAAATAGCCCGGAGCCTTGATGCAGATGCCGTTGTATCCGACATGCTGCTTCAGCAGCTCATATGAATCAGCTGAGTAAAATTTCAGTTCGGTCCTGATGCCTTCGACGATTGCGCTTTCATCGTTGTCATAGTAATTTCTGACATCTGCGAGCACATCTTCAGGGACCTTCCTGTTCGAGAATCCCCTGCAGGAATTTCTTTTCTTTACGATGTTTTCATAGTATTGCATCTGTTTACCCCTTGATAAGTTTAAACTATTTTATCCGTACTATTGGATTTTACCATTTATATAGAGCCATTTCAATTTATGGATACAGATATGTGCATGAAAAATGAAGCCCGCCTTCATGTTTTTTTTATAGTGGAATATCAATAGCGATTGAAGGCGGTATAAGTTTAATGTATAAGTATCTGGTAGATTTCAAAGAAAAAGGACGCAAAAAAGTGAACGAGAAAAAAGGTGTAAGTGCTGTAGATTTCTTTGCGATAGGATTCGGCGCCATAGTCGGAGTAGGCTGGGCCGTATCGATCAACAGCTGGATGGCAGGGAGCGGCGGACCGCTGCCCGCGGCCGTCGGATATTTGCTTGCTCTGATCATCATGATACCGGTCGCTCTGTGCTACTGCGAGCTCTGCTCGATGCTGCCGGTCTCGGGAGGGGGCATGGCATACGCCTTCAGAGCATTCGGCGACAACGTGGCGTTCATCTCCGGGTGGGCTGCTTTCGGAGCCTTCGTAACGATAATACCGTGGGAGGCCATATACGTAGTAGACATACTCAGCATAATCTTCCCGGTCCTCAAGGCCGGAGCGCCTATGTACACGCTTGCCGGCGCCGGCATCTATCCCGGACACATCATCGTCGGGATAGTGATCTCCGTGGTGCTCTTTCTGATAAACAGAAAGGGAGTCACATCGTCTGCGACAATGCAGAAGGTACTCTGCTTCGTACTGGTCGGAGCTGGCATACTCGCCATGATCTTCGCGGCGATGAGATTCGATGCCGCCAACTTCGAGCCTGTATACGAGAATATAGGAAAGGGCTCCCACAAGTCGTTCATCGGGGGAGCGCTTGTCATACTTGCCTCGGCGCCGTTCTTTCTCGCGGGCTTCGAGACCATACCGCAGGGGATAGAAAGCGCCGGAGGAGACGTGAAGTCAGTAGGAAAGACGGTCGTGCTTACAGTAGTCCTTTCGTGCGTCTTTTATGCGCTTCTCCTCGTCACCCTCGGAGGAGCTATGCCGTGGAAGGAATTCATAAAATTCGACAGCCCGGCGGCGGCTCTGCTGTTCCGCGACGTGTACGGCGGGCCGATAGGCATGGGCCTTTATCTGTTCATACTCATCGGAGCCATATGCGGTCTCATCACGACCTGGAACGGCTTCATGATGGCATCGTCGCAGATACTGATGGCCATGGCCAGAGTCAGCATCGTGCCGGATGTGCTCGCAAAACAGCATCCGGTCTACAAGACCCCGATCAACGCACTGAAGGTCTGCCTGATCGCTTCGATAGCGGGGCCTTTCCTCGGCAGCGGACTTATAGGATCGCTGACGACGTTCTCGGCGGCCGGATATGTCACGAGCTGGATGATCACAGCGTACAGTCTCATCAAGCTCAGACACAGCGAGCCTTCTCTGAACCGCCCGTACAGCATACCGGGAGGAGAGAAGACGGCATGGTTCGCGGGGATATGCATGACGCTTCTTCTGGCGCTGCTTCTCATACCGGGCCAGCCGGTCCACATGGGCTGGTTCGCGACGGCGATGTTCGGAGGATGGATGTTCATCGGGCTCGTGCTCTTCATACTCGACTACCGCCAGCGCAGGCAGTATTCGAAGCTGAAGAGGGCGTCGTTCCTTTTCGCCAGCATGATGGCTGCCCAGGACGATGTGGAGCTTCCGGACTACTCGGAGTTCTTCGAGGACGACTACAGGTATCTGTCCTTCGTCGTGCCTAAGGAGGCCGACTATTCGGGCAAAACGCTGATGGAGCTCGGCTGGGGCAAGAGCCAGAACATATTCATCATAAAGATAGAACACGGCACGGAGATGCTCTTCCTGCCTAACGGGAAGACCAGGGTATATA
>CACYHM010000049.1 GCA_902774195.1 uncultured Eubacteriales bacterium | reverse complement strand
CGGCCTGATCGGTTAAATAAATAAGGACGTGGGCGATCGTACAAACGGGCCTGCAGGATATAAAGGAGAAAAAATGCTGCAACTTGAAGAAATAAGAAGCCAGCTTCCGGCTCTGATGGAGCAGATAGAGGAAGTGGGAGGTTATCTTTGACCCGGAGGGTCTCAGGAAACGCATAAAAGAGCTCGAGGATGAGAGCCTGAAGGACGGATTCTGGAACGACCAGAAGGCGGCGCAGAAAGTACTGAAAGAAAAGAAGTCTCTTGAAGGCAGGCTTGCCGAATACGAAAAGATCTCTTCGGATGCCGCCGAACTCCCGGACCTCATCGAGATAGCTGAAGAACTCGATGATGAGGACGAGGCGAAGAGCGTGATCGCGTCCTTTGATGATCTTAATGAAGCCCTCGAGGACCTCAAGACGAGGATGCTGCTGTCCGGAAAATACGACAGCAGAGACTGTATACTGAGCATACATTCGGGCACGGGCGGAGTCGATGCGAACGACTGGGCCGAGATGCTCGAGAGGATGTATCTGAGATACTGCGAGAAAAAGGGCTTCAAAACGAAGCTGCTCGACAGGCAGGACGACGTCGACTACGGTATCAAGAGCTCGACCATACAGGTCGAGGGCGACAACGCGTACGGTCTTCTGAAGTCCGAGACGGGCGTGCACCGGCTCGTCAGGATATCGCCGTTCAACGCGATGGGAAAGCGCCAGACCTCGTTCGCGGCCGTCGAGGTAGTGCCTGACATAGGCGACGACATCGAAGTCAACATCGATCCGGGCGATCTGAAGATCGATACATACAGATCGGGCGGAGCGGGCGGCCAGCACGTCAATACGACGGATTCCGCCGTCAGGATCACACACCTTCCGACCGGCATAGTCGTGACCTGCCAGAACGAAAGATCGCAGATCATGAACCGCGAGGTGGCGATGAAGATCCTCGTGTCCAAGCTTACGAAGATCGCCGAAGAGGCTCACAAGGAGAACCTGAACGAGATAAAGGGCGACCAGTCGATGGCTACCTGGGGCTCGCAGATCAGGAACTACGTATTCCAGCCTTACACCATGGTCAAGGATACGAGGACCGGAGCCGAAGTCGGCAATGTCGATGCAGTCATGGACGGCGACATCGATGTCTTCGTGAGGGCAAAGCTCTCGCAGGACGCGGCTCAGAAATAGAAGAGAATGCTTAGGATATACGCGGGCAGAGAGAATATCGACAAAGAACGTTTCATCTACGATCTCATCAGGGAGCGCGGAGGTGAGACGTTTGTTTTGGTGCCCGATCAGTACACCCTCGTGGCTGAAGAACAGGCTCTCAGGCATCTGGGCACAGACTGCCTCTTCGATACCGAGATACTCTCGATGAACAGGCTCGGACTCAGGGTGCTGACAGAACAGGGCACGGAGTCCGTGAGGATGCTCGACAAGTACGGCAGGTTCATGCTTCTGAACATGCTTGTCAGGGACCACATGGAGGACTTTGAGATATTCCGCCTCTCGGCGGGCAAACTCGGATTCACCTCGATGCTCAACGACTTCATCTCCGAATTCAAGCAGCAGGACTGCAGCCTTGACGAGGTAGAGGAGCTTCTCGCGGGCAGCGGGGATGACCCTATACTAGCCTCAAAACTCAGAGAGCTGAGGGGCGTGATCGAGGCTTACGAAGAGAGGATAAGCGGCGTCTTCACCGACTCCGAAGACTACATATCGATGTATGTGGACGCCATAAAGGACTCGAAGCTGGTGCGCGGCAAAAACTTCTGGGTATACGGCTACGACAGCATCACGCCGAAGTTCGCGGATGCCCTGATCGAACTGGCGGCAGCGGCTGAGTCGGTCAGCTTTGTGGTGAACAGAGGGGACTTCGGCCTCGACGACAGGCTCATCAGATCGCTGACGGGTCTTGCCGCTTCAAAGAACATCGACGTGTCGTGCGAAGAGATCGACGGGTCCGCGTACGCATCCGCAAAGTCCGAAACGGTATCGCGCATCGAAAAGTATCTCTTCAGAGAAAGGCTGACAGAAGAGCAGAAGGCAGAGAACAGGGACTTCGTCCCTGAGGACCTCACTATGCTCTGCGCGGCCAATCCGTATTACGAGGCGGAGAGCGCGGCCGCGTACATCTGGCATCTTGTGAGGGATCTCGGCTACAGGATGAAAGACATACAGGTGATCGCCAACGACGAGGGGGCGATGCAGCCGGTCATAAGGCGGGTGTTTGCCGAGTACGGACTGCCGGTGTTCGCGGATTCGGCGAGGGACATCACCGACAGCGCGGCGGTAAGCTTCATAGTCGACATGCTCGAATTCGGCCGCAGCCGCAAGCTGCCGCAGTACCTGTTCGCTATGCTCAAATCCGGACTCACGGTCTATGATGACAGCAGCATTGAAGACCTCGAGAACTACGCCAGGGCCTACCGCATCAAAGGCTCGATGTGGGACAAGCCGTTCAGATACGGAGCCGATGAGACGGGCGAAGAAAAGTTCGCGGAGCTCGAAGCGATGAGAGAAGGCATCATGTCGAGGATCTCCGTCCTCGAAGAACTGGCAAAAAAGGGCGGGGGCACAGCCGGAGGATTCACTAAGGCATTCAGGAAGTATCTTGAGGACGAGTGGCAGCTGAGCGTGCGTGTCGCTGAGGCGGCAGCCCTGCAGGAAGAAGCGGGCCTTCACGATGAAGCTCAGAGGATGACGCAGAGTTACGGAAAGGCGCTTGAGATACTTGACCAGATAGACGAGATAATGGGAGACTCCGCGATGGATATCGAGGAGTTTACGGATATATACGAAGCAGGACTCTCGGATGTCGAGGTAGGAGTCATTCCTCCTGCGGCGGACGCGCTTTCGATGGGCACGATGATCAGGACGCGGCCGGGCAATATACGCGCGGTAGTCATACTCGGCGCCAACGAGGGGGTGCTGCCTCTGACACCGTCGACCGAAGGGCTGTTCTCGGCGGACGAGAAGGAATACTTCAGAGAGAAGGGATTCGCTCTCGGGAGCCTCGATGACATAAAGATGGACGAAGAGAACTCGGCCATGTACAGGATGATGTCCAGGCCGTCCGAGAAGATATACATAAGCTGGTCGATGACCGACGCGAACGGCGGCGACGCGGGCGAGAGCCCTGTGATCGAGACGATCCGCGGCATCTTCCCGAAGACGAAAGAAAAGGGTTTTGTCAGAAAAGACATAATAAGCGAAGGCTGGGGGCTCGGACTGGTGCAGGATGCGGACGAAGCGATGCGCCATCTGATCAACCGCATAAAGGATCCGAATGCTCCTGCTGAGCCGGAGGCGCTGACGGCCGCCATGCTCAGATGGTATGCGGACAACAGAAAAGAGAGGCTCGACGCTATGCTGACGGCCGCCGATTATGACAACGATCCGAAGCCGCTTTCGCGCCTGACTGCAAAGGAACTGTATGCCGGGCGCGACGGGGCGCTCAGACTGAGCGCGTCCTCGATAGGCTGCTACGTGGACTGCCCGTTCGAATACTTCGTCGACAGGGGACTCAGGCCGAAAGAAGAAAGGGAATTCGCAAGCGATGCGCGCTCTGTGGGCGATGTATACCACGAGTGCCTGATGGCTGTCGCCAGACAGATAATGGCGGACCGCGAACTGCCGCAGAAGATAAGGGATGGCGACAGCGAAGAACTCGAAAGACTGGTGAGCTCCGCGCTCGATGAGCTCTCGTCCGGATACAGAGGCGGGCTCTTCATCTCGACGGGGAGCGAGGAGTTCAGGATGAGCCGTATCAGGGAGATATGCGCGGCGGCGGCAAAAGCGATGGCAGAGCAGCTCAGCTCCGCGGCGGTGGATTCGGCCGACTTCGAGGAGGCCTTCGGCAGGAACGGCAGCTTCGGACCTATAGCCCTGAAGACAGGCGATGATGAAGTCTACGTAGAGGGCAGGATAGACCGAGCGGACTACCTGGACGTGGACGGCGGCCGGCGCGTGAGGATAGTGGACTACAAGACCGGTTCGGATACCCTCGACCTGTGGAAGATGAGGCAGGGCCTGAAGATGCAGCTGATGATATACCTGATGTCGGCATCGGGCGAAGGTCTCGAGCCGGCGGGCATGTTCTACTTCAACATCAAGGACCCGATAGAGGCGGCCAACGACAAGGCGCGGAACAAGCTCGAAGAGATCAGCAGCAGAAGACCGGAAGACAATTTCTCCCTCAAGGGGGTATTCATAGATGAAGAGGGCATACTCGACGCGATGCCGCCTTCAGTGCTCAGGTCGGTGAAGGACAGCATCAGCCGGGAGGAGTACGAAGAGGTAAGGTCTGATGTGCTTGCTCAGATAGAGAAGACGGCAGAGGGCATACTGAACGGAAGGATAGGCATAAATCCTCTGAAGAACGACAGCGCCCTCGTATGCAGATACTGCAGCTACAGGCCGGTCTGCAGGCGCGACAGGGGATACGCCAAAAACCGCTGGCGCAGCCTTGAACCGAAGCCGAAAAAGAATGCTGCGGAAAAAAGCGGAAAGCAGAAGGAAACAGAAAAAGACAGCGAAGGACAGACAGAAGGATCCGGATGGAGATAGTATCGGCAGGGAGCAGCAGCTCCGGCAATTCGTATATAATAATAGCGGGACCCGCCACCATAATACTTGACGTGGGTCTGCCGGCGAAGAAGATAAAGGGGGCGCTCGAACATCTGGGCTGCAGCCCGGAGGACGTCGGCGCGGTGCTCGTCACCCACGAGCATACAGATCACGCGAAGAGCGTAAGGGCTATAAGCCGGTGCTGCGTGAACGCGGGCTTTTTCGCCAGCAGGGGGACTGTCAGCAGGGCTCAGAACTTCTGCTATGTTCCCGAAGAGCGCATACATCTGATGAGCGGCGGAGACAGCGCGGTGCTGGAGTGCACCGGCGGGGACCGCGTGGTTATTCGCTCGTTTTCGCTCAGTCACGATGCGGCGGAGCCGCTCGGCTTCTCGGTCGAAGCCGGGGGCGAGAAACTCGCCGTCGTGACAGACAGCGGCATCATAACCGGCGAGATATTCGAAGCGGTGAAGGATGCCGACCAGCTCGTCTTCGAAGCGAACCACGACGAGGAGATGCTCATGTTCGGGGAGTATCCTTACCCGGTAAAGGTGAGGATCAAAAGCGACATGGGACACCTCTCGAACGTATATGCCGGCGATGTGCTGGCACGCATACTCGAATACCGCAAAAGCGGCCAGGGTGTCAGACCCCCCGGCCAAAAGCCGCTTCGCATCATGCTCGCGCATCTCAGCTTTCACAACAACATACCGCTCTTCGCGAAACAGACCGTCGAGGACAGGCTCACTGAAAAAGGTTTTGTAAAGGGTGAGGACTATCTGCTCGACGTGGCCGCGAAGGAGGGGCTCACATTCATGCCGGGAGACAGCGATGATTGAGATCAGGATAATCTGCGTCGGAAAACTGAAAGAGAAATACTGGGAGGCTGCGATCGCCGAATACATGAAGAGGCTCGGCGCCTACTGCAGGGTATCGGTGACCGAGGTCAGGGAGGAGAAGCTCCCGGCAAACGCTTCACCGGCCGATGAACGCGCGGTCATCGAAGCCGAGGGGAGAGAACTCCTCTCGAAGACTGCGAAGGGGGACTATGTCGTCGCGCTCGACATAGGAGGCAGGGAACTCAGTTCGGAGGACCTTGCTGAAAAGATCAGACAGACAGCCTTTACACATCCGGTGATAGACTTTATCATAGGGGGGAGTCTCGGGCTCAGCGATGAAGTGAAGCGGAGGGCTGACCTCAGGATGAGCTTCGGCAGGATAACTCTGCCGCACCAGCTCGCCAGGGTCGTTCTGGCAGAACAGATATACAGGGCGTTCAAGATCAACGCAGGCGAAACATACCACAAGTAAAAAGCCGGCCAGGGGGTCTGACCCCGTGGCCGGAGTGAACAGAACGGAAAGAGGAAACTGATGGCTAATAAATACAGCAGGAGCAACAAATCAGCAAAAGCAGCAGAAGAGAAGACGATGCAGGACTACGAGGAGCGCAGAAAGAAGCTCAACAAGGGAGCCAGGATAATGGCCCTCATACTCGTGGCGTCCATGGTGGTGTTCTACGTGATATCCGCGGGGCTGTTCCTGTTCAACTGAGCACAGCCGGGGGCATGTTCCCGCGGCCGGTTTCGTGGCGGCGGCGTGCTGCATAAAGCATTTAAAAGGAGGTCGGCAATAGTGCCGGACCTCCTGTTTTTGTGCGTCAGAAGAGGCATGCAGCTGCTCCCGATTGTTTTTTTGCGCTGATATGTAAAAAAGTACAAGATGAACGCCTTGGAATTGCTGCGTTAAAAGATTATCAATTACGGAGCTCAATGTTTTGTTTGAAGAACACGCCTGCAGATACTATAATATAAACGTGTAGGACTTTGCATTTTTGGGAATGAATGACACAGCATTCAAGACATGAAGAGCGAAGGAATCGCTGATAGTTTTCGGTAAATGAAGGTGTTGATCCAGGAACAGGAGGTGCCTATGGAACTACAGATTCAAGATCTTGTTACCTCTATCCGCAAAGAAGGGGTAGAGGCGGCAAACGCCGAAGCGGAAGCCATCATTGCAGAAGCCAAAAGGAAAGCTGAATCGATCATCGGCAGCGCAAAATCTGAGGCTCAGCAGTACAAGGATACGGCTGAGAAGGAAATCAGTATCCTCAGAGAGAGCGCCGAGGTGAGCGCTGACCAGGCCAGAAGGGATGCCGTACTTGCATTCAAGTCGGAGATCCAGGGTGAATTCGAAAAGATTCTCTCGGCCGGGATCAGCAAGGAGCTTTCGGGAGCGGCTCTCGGCAAACTGATCCGCGCGGCTGTTGCCGGCGAAGATATCGCAGCATACACTGCGGAGGTATCCGAAGTGAGTGACGCTCTGAAGAGTGAACTTGCGAAGGAGATCAGGAGCGGACTGGAGATCAGACCGTCCAAGAGCGTTCAGCAGGGATTCCGCCTTGCGTCCAAGGACGGATCCGGCTATTTCGACTGCTCAGATGAGGGAATCATGGAGATGCTTTCCAGTAAAGAAGGAGGCGCAGCATGGCTTCGTATTATTATCTGATTCCAAGCCTGCCTGAACTGAGAGCGGACGGTGAAATGCCGCTGACATACAGCGAATTTCTGAACTGCTGCCAGGGTAACGTGAGCGAGACGACATACGAGCGCCTCAGAGATCTCGAGCTGTTCTCGACGGAGGGACCTCTGGTCGAGGAATGGTCGAAGTTCTACGGGATGCTCATGAAGGAGCTCAACTACCAGAGGAGCATGAACCTCGGAAAGAGCTATTCGTCGGCGTACGACAAGGACGGCATCATCGCGCAGGCAGTCGCATCCGCGCTGTCGGCAAAGAACCCGCTCGAGGCCGAGAAGATACTGCTGGAATACGAGTTCGAAAACCTCGATTCACTTGTCGGGCTGCACATGTTCGATGACTATGTGCTTTTCGGATATGCGATCAAACTGAAACTGCTGGAACGTCTTAACTGTTTCGAGCAGACTAAGGGCAAGGCTGAATTCAACTCCCTGTTCGAGGGATTACAGCAGCAAGTATACAGTTTGTAACAGGAGTGTTATATGAAGACAGAAACAGGATATGTAGCCGGAGTCAACGGAAACCTGATCAAAGTTGATTTCGATGGCTCCGTTCGAAAGAATGAA
>CACYHM010000048.1 GCA_902774195.1 uncultured Eubacteriales bacterium | reverse complement strand
AATTAAGGTAAAATGATAGTTAGAAACTTACGAGGGCATGATGAATGAAGAAAGGACATCATGAAAAAGAAATTTACTGTTTTAGCGCTTATGCTTGTACTTGCGCTGTTTGCTTCATGTAGCCCCAAAAAAGAGAAAACAAATGAGGAAGAAAAACCCGTAGTAAAAGAAATCGTAACAGAGGAGTCTTCTACAGAAGCCCCGATTACAGAACCAGCTTCAGAACCCGTTTCCATAGATGTACTGTTGGGGAAGTGGCAAACCGAAGATGGCAAGTTTACTTACGATATTCAGGAGGATAATGTACTGGTTGTAGAAGGCCCAGCGGGAACAGATAGTGATTGTCACTGGCAGCTCGAGGGTAACCATTTGGGTTTCCGCTTTTCGGATACATCAGTTATGGGATATGAATATAACAGTGAAAAAGATATTCTGGAACAATTAGATACTGATAGTATCCTGGTTCGTGCAGAGGATTAGATCCAATAAGACTTGCAATAGTTCATGCGTAGGCATAAACGTTTAATTGTGCACCCGAAATGCACCCGAATCACGTAAGCGTTTAATGGTATTAATATCGAACCGCAGACGGACTAAGGTATATTAAATGAGTCTTGGAGCAGCATAAACATGACCGAAACAAAACTATTTGTCGGGTTGAACGACCAATACACCAAAAAGCAGAAATACGAAGAAGCAAAGTACATTTCCATACTCAAAAGGGTCTGCAAAATATACCAGGTGCCGTTTTCTCTTAGAGTTGAACACGGGGGTTATTTCCACGAGAATGGAGAATATACGGAAGAGAATTCTCTTATCCTGACGCTTGTAGACACAGACATCAGTGTAGCAGAGGATATCGCCCGTGATCTTTGTGTGTTTTTTAATCAGGAATCTGTGCTGATAACCAACTCTGAGGTAGGATCTGTCTATATTCAGGAAAAAATCCAGTGGGACGAAACGAGTGAGGATCAATGAGAACTGTAAGGAGGCCTCTGAAAATGACTGATAATGCACGAACTGCCAGTAGTGTTATTCTGGGAGCGTTCAGGGAAAACAGTGACAGGATCGCCATCAGGAGAAGCAGCAGCTTCCCGGAGATGACCTATGGTGAATTGCTTGAATGTGCCTGCAGGGTGGCTGCATTCCTTGAAGACAAAGGGATAGAACCCGGAAAGGGAAAGAGGATCGCCATATCCATGAACCGCAATCCAAGGTATGTGGTCGCTTTCATGGGATGCCTTATCTTCGGATATGCTGCTGTTCTGCTCGATCCTGAGTATCCTGAAAGCAGAAGATCCTTTATACTTAAAAATTCTTCTCCTAAGTTCATACTGGATGAAGAGAACTACTCTCTGGCGATGGAATACGAAGCGGCTTATCCGGATGATGCTCCTGAAGAGGAGACGGAAGCTGTCATCGTATATACATCCGGCTCGACGGGAGATCCCAAAGGCATAGTCCATTCGCAGCTTAGCTGCGGTATGGGGATACTGAACCTGAAGGATGTGCTCAGGCTGACTCCGGATGATGTATACGGTTCAAGCGCAAGGTTCACGTTCGCTGATGGCGCTGTACTGCAAAAATCATGAGATAACAGCCACATATATGCCGCCTTCGCTCCTGAGGACCTTTGACAGAGCATCGGACACTCTGAAAACTGTAGTGAGCTCCGGCGAGAAGGTCTTCAATATAGATCCGAAGGGAATGAGGGTGATCGCAACATACGGCATGTCGGAGTGCTATGTCGTGATGGCCGATGAGATAAAAGAATGCAGCGAAAACGCATACCTCGGAAAAACAGTCGGCGATATCTGCGCTTATATCCTGGACGAAAACGGGAATGAGACGGATGAAGGCGAGATATGCTTCACAGGGGACTTCTTCAAGGGATATATCGGGCTTCCGGAACTTACCGCCAGTCTGCTCGTGGACAATCCGTTCAAAGGAAGGGAAGGGGACGGCCATGAAAAGATGTTCCACACCCGTGACCAGGTAAAGAGACTTCCGGACGGACGTCTCGTATATATCGACCGCATGGACTGGATGGTCAAGATCAACGGAAACCGGGTCGAACTCGGCGAGGTCGAGAGCATACTGCGCAGTCTGCCGGAGATAAAGGATGTTCTCGCAAAAGGTTTCAGAGATTCACAGGACCGCGTCATTCTGTGCGCTTATTATATATCTGAATCAGGAAAGACTCTTTCCAAGCAGTATTCTGTGCGCTTATTATATATCTGAATCAGGAAAGACTCTTTCCAAGCAGTATCTTGCGGACAGGCTGGCTGAAAAGGTCCCGGCATACATGATACCGCCATTCTTTGTCCGCATCGACGAGTTCCCTAAGAACGCCAACGGCAAGCTGGACAGGAAGGCTCTGGCTCTGCCTGATATAAATGAATTCAAAAACGACTATGCGCCGCCTGAGAATGATGCTGAAGCGATGCTTTGCCATGCCATGGAGCACATTCTGGAGACGGAGCTGGTTGGCATCAACGACGATTTCTTCGATCTGGGAGGAGACTCGCTGAAGAGTGCTGCCCTGATTGCTGAAATGGAGGGACAGGGTCTCACATACTCAATGATATACGACGGCCGTACCCCGAAACAGATAGCTGCACTCATCGAAGAAGCCGGTGCGGGATCGAGGACAGCGGAAATGGCTGCGGAAGAAAGAAACAGACCTCAGCCGCTCCTTCCTTACCAGCAGTATTTCCTGGATTATCAGTTATATTCGCCTAACAAGATGATAGCGACAAATCCGATCTGCTGCAGGCTCTTGCCGGAAACAGCCTCGCCCGAGGCTGTGAAGGAGGCTCTCGACAAGGTGTTCACGCATTTTGCGGTATTCGGCACAGTATTCGGATTCGACAGCAAAATGGAGCTGGTGCAGCGCTGTGAGCCGGAACTTATCCCGGAAACAGAGATTTCTTATGTATCGGAGAAAACATTCGAAGAAGTGATCATGTACGGCTTTGTCAGGCCGTTCCAGATGTTCAATTCTCTTCTGTGGCGCTGCGGGATCTTTGTTACTCCGGAAAGCACATACATCCTGATGGACATCCACCATGCGATAAGCGACAGGGCGATGGTCAGTAACATGTTCCGGAATATCTTCAACGCACTGGAGGGAAAGCCTCTCGATGATGATCTGTATTATCTTTATCTCCGCGAACAGGGGGACCTTCGCGCAAATGCGCTGTCACACGCAGGGGAAATACTGGATGGGATCGAAGAGACCCGGTCGTATTCAGGGTTCCCGCGTCCCGACTTTGAGCACCGCGGGAATACGCGAGGACTGTATACCTGCCATACCGCAGACACTCTGGATGAACTGAGCCGCACTGCAGCTCATTACCGCTGTTCGCTCAACAACCTGATCATAGCGGCAGGAGCAGCAGCCCTCGGTGAATACAATGATGAATCCCATGTCAGGGTCGGCTGGACATACAGCGGAAGAGAAGAAGACTGGGAAAAAACGCTCATGGGAATGACCATCGAGAGCATATCGACCTGCATCGACCTCGGCAGCTTCGATTCAGAAGGCGGACTTATTCAGGAAGTTAAGGATCAGTCGATGGAGGGCATACGGTACAGCGCGTTCTCATCAGCGTTCGAGGATATGTCCCCGGGGCTGTCCGGAAGAATGAACATCGTCTATCAGAACGGTGCGGACGTGCCTGAGAATGCTCCTGAAGGAACGGATATCAGCGCATACTTCGACTACCTCGACGGGACTCTGGCGATGTTCATGATCATGATCTATGAGCAGAGTGAGAATGAGCCGCTGAATGTCCTTTTCGTATACAATAGGAGCAGATACAGAGAAGAGAGCGTTGCAAGATTCGCTGAGATTTTCAACAGGAAACTTGCGGGATTTCAGCAGACCCGTTGAGGCGTCCCGCCCGGGAATATGATGTCAGAAAAACAGCGGCAGTACGCCGCTGTTTTCATGTCAGTCGATGTTATACTCGTTCTTGATGTACAGGCATATCTGCCCCCAGATATACCAGAAAAAAGCGACGAGCAGGAGAGGTATCGCCCTGCCGGCCTCCCGCCCGAAATGCGCTGCGATCAGGCCGTAGGCCCGCGTCACGAGGAAGTATATCAGGACAAAGCCTATGAGGACTATGATCATGAAGATCCCCCATCTCTTATTGCTGCCCTGCCCGTTTTCTTCCGTATTTATACTTTCAGCTGTTTCTGCAATTTCAGCCGTTCTCTTTTCTTTGTTTTCGTCCATCTGCGCGGTTTCCTCTTTTTTATGCGTAATATCGCAGTTCCCATTATACCTGACATTATTATATCCTTGTGGATAGCTTTTGTCTCCATAATATAAAAATGGGTGAACCCATAAGTCTCCGCCAGATAGCAGGCATCATCACGGTGTTTTTCGGCGTAATGATCACCGTTAAGCCTGAAGGCAGCCGTACCTATCCATGATCTCCCTGAGCAGAGGATCATCCACATCATATCTGACATCTCCGATCCGTGATACCGGCAATACTGCAGGAGACGTTCCGCTTATAAATACAGCATCAAAACCTGCGATACTATCTTCTGCCACACATTCTTCATGCAGGACTGTTCCCATATCCCGGATCACCTCGATGATCTTAGCTCTGGTGACGCCGAGAAGGACTTTTTCCGGAGGAGCTGTGAAGACCTCTCCGTTCTTTATGAAGAAAACGTTGGAACGGCTTCCTTCTGTTATCAGACCTTCACTGTCGACCAGCAGCACTTCGTAGAGACCGTCTCTCTTCATTGCCTCATCCGCCGCATCGCGGAGCTTAATGTCCATCATCTTGATGTTCGGATTCGTCCGCTCTCCCCTTAACAGCCCGGCCTTTACGCCCGTTCTGTACATCTCCGGCTCAGGATAATGCGTCGGATTGAGATGCATTGACGCGTATCCGCTCACATCCACCTCTACCCTGATATTGTGATCCCTGATACCGCTCTCGTGCACCAGATCAGCGATGCTGACGCGCAGTTCTTCTAAAGTGAAAGGCGTAATCATCCCGATGGCTGCAAGCGATCTGCCGAGCCTCTCATAGTGATCGGCAAGGAATTTCGGCTCGCCGTCTGTAAGGCGGATCACCTCGTAGACCGACGGCATGCTGAGTATGCCTCTGGTCACTTCTGATCTGAATCCATCCGTCATTATACTGACGGCTTCTCTGATCTTTTCCAGCGGTATCCGGCTGTAATAAAAAGCGAGATAAATCTGTCCGTCATGATCCAACTGATCTATATCTCTGACCTTTATCCCTGCGTCAGCCGCCTTCTGTGTCAGTCTTTCAGCCAGTTCTTTCCGGATCTTTTCGACCCTGGCGTTTCCCTGAGTCCCTTCGTGCAGCACTCTGTTGAAGGTATCGAGACGAAGAGTCAGGGTGATGCCGGACTGTGTATTCTCTGCGGTGAGAAAATTACCGCTGCTGCCGTACTCTCTGATCGCGGACAGCGCCTCGCTGAGTTTGCGTGAATAAAGTGTCTTTACCCTGCGGAGATTTGCCTGATAACAGCCGCTGTGCATGAAGCGGGCCAGAGTCAGTTGCTCTGTCTTGGAACATGTCTGATCGTAATTCATCATGATGCTGTTATACAGACCGACCATTACAGGCGGCAGCACCATGTAGCTGATCCTGACAGCAGGGAAGAGCGTCGATGTGAACGATCCTATATAAACGACCCTGCCGTCCCTGTCGAGGCCTTGCAGCGCCGGTACCGGCATTCCCGTATACCTGAGCTCGCTGTTGTAGTCATCTTCGATTATGATGCTGTCGTTCGCTTCCGCCCAGTCCAGCAGCTGACGCCTTCTTCCGACAGGCATAAGAGTTCCGGTCGGGAACTGGTTCTGAGGGCAGACATATACCGCCGTCCTGATGTTCACAGGAAGCCTTTCGATGTCTATACCGTTTTCTCTGACCGGGATGCAGCTCATGCTGAATCCCCAGTCGCCGAAAATGCTCCTTACCGGCATATATCCGGGATCTTCAACAGATACATGCCCGATTCCCATGAGCTTCAGTATCCTTGCAAGATGGTTGACCAGCTGCTGGGTCCCGGCGCTGATCACGACCTGCTCCTGAGTGCAGATGACTCCTCTCGACTTGTATATGTATCCCGCGATCTCTTCCCTGAGCTCGGGCTCACCCTGCCTGTCCGCTTCTGTCAGCAGAAGCTCCGGCGTCTCATTGAGAACGCCGGCCATACACTTCTTCCATTTGACAAAATCAAAAGACTCCGGATCGCAGCTCAGCGGCTTCATGTGAGCTGGCTTTCCGGCGTTGTCTTCTGTCTGTCCGGCAGTACGGCCGCCGCTTTCATCCTCCCTGCACGGATATGTGTTGCCGCCGGCTCCCTGTGCAGCGTAGAAACCGGACTGCGGCCTGCTGACGACATAACCTTCGACCATTAGCTGATCATAAGCGATCTTCACGGTCGTCACGCTGACTCCGAGTACAGCCGCCATATTGCGGAGAGACGGCAGCCTCTCGCCTGGACTGATCCTGCCTTCTGAGATCTCATTTCTGAGATACTCATAGAGCTGTACATACAGATTTTTGGAAGAATTGCTATCGAATTCCAATGAAATCATATCATTTGTCCTCTTTGACCCCGAATTGTGCTGCATAAAATGCGATAAAATGTATATTTTTCTGACTACAATTTGCGCTTATTATAATATTGTTCAGAAAAAGGGTCAAATAAACCGGCCGGCACCGGGGAAAGGGGACAGTATATGAGCAGCGGATCTTCCGGCAGTAAAACTTATGGTCTTGTTAACACGGCACTTATGCTCTGCCTTGTCCTGCTAGGAACGATATTGTTCAGGATCCCCGTTCCGATGACTCAGGGCTATGTCCATCTGGGGGATACGATGGTGTTCCTCGGGGTCCTGATGCTGGGGAAACGACGCGGTGCTGCTGCAGCGGGGCTCGGCTCAGCTCTGGCCGATGTTCTTGGCGGATTCGCTTTCTGGGCTCCATGGACTCTTGTCATAAAGTCTCTCATGGCCTTTGTCACGGGACTGATCCTCGAGAGGTCAGGACGCAGCAGCAAAAACAGCCGTCAGGCCGGCAGACTCGTTAAGCTGGCAGCTATGGCGGCAGGAGGGGTGGTAATGTGCGCAGGATATCTCGCAGCTGAGACTGTGATGTACGGAAGCTTTGCAGCCGCCGTTACCGGTCTGCCGTGGAACATCGGACAGGCCGGAGTCGGAATGATCCTGTCTATGGCGGTCTTCCCGGTCATAGATCTTTCTTCAGGGAATAAATGAGATGCGGCGTCAGATGACCGCCGCAATAACTGCGATGACGATTGCAGGCAGCATGTTCGACACTCTTATCTTCATGTCCCATACCAGGTTCAGGCCTATGCAGAAGATAAGTATCGATCCCACCAGGGAGAGATAGTCCTGCACCTGTACAGTTATGAACGGCCGTATCAAAGCCGCGCAGGCTGTCATAGAACCTTCGAATACAAACACCGGTATCGCCGAGAACATGCAGCCCTTTCCGAGCGAACATGTCATTACAAGGATTATCACAAAATCCAGAACTGATTTGGCCGCAAGTATCGACCAGTCTCCGCTTATCCCGTCCTGTATAGCGCCGACTATGGCCATCGCACCGATGGAGACTGTAAGTGATGCCGTGACGAACCCGTCGACAAAAAGCCTGTCCTTCGCATTGCCGGTCTTTCTCTTCAGCCATTCGCCGAATTTCTCAAACGCAGCCTCTATGTTCAGTATCTCGCCGATAAGTGAGCCCAGAGCCATGCTTATCACTATCATCAGAGCCTGTGTGCTTACCAGCCTGCCGTCGCTTATGCTGAGCATCTTCTCCATGGCGCCGCCGATGCCCAGAAACAGTATGCTGACTCCGCACGCAGTATTGAGTGTCTCCTGATACCGCTCTTTTATGACATTGCCGGCCAGAAGGCCTGTAGCTCCGCCTGCGACTATCGCTCCGACATTTATCAGTGTCCCTATTCCGCTCATGTTTCATTCTCCTCATCTTTTGCTGGGTGTATCCTATCCCCGGGACCGGTACGGCGTCAAAAAAAGAACGTTTTGAGTTGAAGTCTTCATTTTTTGCCTCCAAATCAAAACGTTTTTGCGGGTCTCAGCATTATTGCCCGTTTACCATGAACCGAAAATATCCGTCATTCCGTATATGTCACGCTCTATCTGTTTCTGAGCTGTATCGCTGAACCCCAGCCTGATCGCATTTATGACTGACTTATGGATCCTGACTGACAGCAGAAGTACAGGCTTAAGAGTCTCCTGATCAGTTTTGCGAAACATGTAGTAGCGGTAGTGAAGTACCCTCGGTGATATCTGCCTGTATATATCCCTAAGTACCGGATTGCAGGATGCATCTACGATCAGCTGATGGAAAGCATGGTCACTTGCTATGATCGCATCTTCGTCCCAGACATTGCATGCGTTTATGTAGTCTTCGCTAAGGGCATCGAGCTTGCTTAGCTGCTCATCCGTGATGCGTTCGGCAGCTCTCATTGCGGCCTGTCCCTCCACAGCAAGCCGCACTTCCATCAGATGGCGGCACTCGTCTTCTTTAAGAGGAGCGACACGAAAACCCTGACCTGAACTTTTGATGATCAGGCCGTCATCCTGCAAACGGATCAGTGCATTATGGACAGGAGTCCTGCTGACATCAAGCTCCTTTGCCAGAGCGGTGTCTGAGAGGAGCTCGTCATCAGGTATATCCATTCTTATTATGCTTTTGTAGAGCAGAGAATAGACCGCATCACCAAGATGGGTGAACGGGTTCTCACTCATTGTTTTGTCAAATCTGTCCTTGAGATTTCTTTCCATATATTCTTTATATTCTTTGCCTGAAGCCATGGTTCCTCCGTTGCTGATAAGAGTATATCACATTGAAAATCCGCCTTGTAACAAGTCTGTATTATTTGTTATATTGAAAGGCAGGATCGACTTCCGTTGAACAAATGACGGACGGTAACAGGAGATAATATGGAATATATAAGTAAAAAACAAAAGAGACTGGCTGCAGTCACCGCGATCGTATATGTGTCGATGATCATTATATGTATTGTGGGACTGTATCTCAGAGGAGTCAACAACATGGTCCCGATCTATGTGTTCAATGTCGCCATGGAGATAGTCTCTATGGCCACGGGGTGCGTTCTCTTCCTCTGCTGCCTCATAGATGTGCAGAAATCAGGTTCGAATCTCAGATATTTCATATACATGCTGAACGTCGGCCTTTTCTCTCTGTTTACGGATGCCGGAGCATGGCTTCTGGAAGGAGTCGGATCGTTATGGCGCCTGAACT
>CACYHM010000047.1 GCA_902774195.1 uncultured Eubacteriales bacterium | reverse complement strand
CCTTCATGAAGCCTTCAGAGAACAGCAGCATGAGTCTTTCCTGCACTCCCGGCGCCCCGTTCGGACACTTTGTGAAATCATCCTTTCCGTACTGTTTTTCGGCCTTGCCCTCTTTGAAGTGGAACGGGCAGTGGTCGGTCGCCACGGTGTCGATGATCCCTCCGTCGGCAAGCGCCTTCCAGAGCTCTTCCCTGTCCCTGTCCTTTCTCAGAGGCGGTGACATTATGGCCTTGAGGCCCTCCTGCGGGTCATCGTATGCGCTGTCGTTGAGGAGCAGGTACTGTATGCAGGTCTCGACTCCGAGATTCGGCCTGTTCTCGGCTCTTGCCTTCATCACCTCGTGCAGTCCCTCGGCGCTGGAGAGGTGCACTATGTATAAAGGTGCGTCCCCTGCCATCGCGGCGATGTGTATCATGCGGTTCACAGCCTCGGCCTCGCACCTTGCCGGTCTTGACAGCGGGTGGTATTTTGCCTCGGTCTTTCCCTGTTCAGGGAATTCCTTCCTGAGCCGTGTGATCACTCCGTGGTTCTCGCAGTGGACCGTGATGACTACACCGGCCTCCTTCGCGGCCCTCAGCACCCGGAAAACATCCTCGTCCTCGAGCCTGTAATCGTAGGTCAGATAGACCTTGAAGCTGGTGATGCCTTCCTCTTCCTTGATCTCTTTCATCTCAGAGAAAGTGTCTTCATTCACATGCTGGAATACCCCGTGAAAGCCGTAGTCGACGACCGCATTGCCGTCGGCAAGCCTGTGGTACTCGTTCACCTGATGCCAGAGGCTGCAGTCCTTCGGACCGAAGGCCATGTGGTCGACTATGGTCGTAGTGCCTCCGCATGCTGCTGCGACCGTACCGTCATAGAAGTCATCGATAGCCCTCGCGAAGCCTACGTCGAGGTCCATGTGGGTATGCACATCGACTGCTCCCGGCATCACGTACATGCCTTCGGCGTCTATGACTTCGGCGTCACCGCAATCGATGCATTCACCGATTTCGATGATCTTTTCATCTTCGATCAGGATGTCTCCTTTGAAGACCTCCGAATCCGTCACGATCTGTCCGTTTTTGATAATTGTTCTCATACTGGCTCTCTGTCTCTCTTCCTTTCTGTCTGCTGTCTCTGCAGAACGATATGTGTATGATCATCTCAGTTGACCTGTTTCATACACAAGTCTATTTTTTACTGTAATAGGTGTCTTCCAGCGGAAGCGAAGTTCTGAGGACTCCGTCCCTTGCGTAATAGGCTCCGGCGACTGCAGGGGCGGCGGGTATCGTCGTGATCTCTCCTATGCCCTTCGCACCGTATGCCGCATCAAGCAGTTCATTCTTTTCTACATGTATCGCGTGTATGTCAGGGATGTCCGTCGCGCGAAGGAGTCCGAGAGTCCCGTATCTTGCCGTCGGCACGCAGTCTTCAAGCGGCCAGTGCTCTGTCAGGGCGTAGCCCATTCCCATCAGCACGCCTCCTTCTATCTGGCCGGACATCGACAGAGGATTCACTACCTTTCCGGCATCGAAAGCCGCATAGATGTCTGTGACTCTGCCTTCCGCATCGAGCACGGCGACGTTCGTGGCATAGCCGTATGCTATGTGGCTCTTCGGATGAGGCTTGTCCGAACCGAGCTTGTCTGTCGGCTCGAAGTATTCGTACTCGAACTTCCTGCCGTTCATCCTTCCCAGAGTCTCCTCCGTGATGCCTTCTTCATCCATGGCGGCATTGAGAAGCTTTGCCGCTTCTTTTATGGCCTCGCCCGTCACAAGGGTCTGCCTGGATCCGGAAGTCGTGCCTGAATCCGGCGCATTGCCGGTATTGCTCGGGCCTACCCATATCTTCGTGAGCGGCAGTCCTGTAGCCTGGGCCACATCCTGTACGAACACTGTCTGGCAGCCCTGCCCTATGTCCGAAGCCGCTGTATATATCCAGACAAGCCCGTCCTTTATCTCAAGAACCGCTCTTCCCTTGTCCGGCAGACCAACTCCCACGCCGGCGTTTTTCATCGCGCAGGCTATGCCTACCCTGTCAGGAGGCGCGTCATCGAAATACGGCTTGACCGCGACCAGGGTCTCTTTCAGCGCAGTCGATACATCTGCTATCTGCCCGTTCGGCAGTTCGAGACCCGGCTCGATAGCGTTGCGGTATCTTATCTCCCACGGGCTGATCCCGGCCTTTTCGGCCAGAACGTTCAGAAGTGATTCGAGCGCAAACTGGCTCTGGCAGACGCCGAAGCCTCTGAACGCTCCCGCAGGAGGATTGTTCGTATAGTATCCGTGGCCCCGTATATCCGTGTTGTGGTAGTTATAAGGCCCCACGCTGTGGGTGCATGCTCTTTCGAGCACAGGCCCGCAGAGGCTCGCATAAGCTCCGGTATCGAAGTCTATGTCGCAGTCAAGCGCTGTCAGTATGCCGTTCTCATCGCATCCGATCGTAAAGGTCCCCTCCATGGCATGCCTCTTCGGGTGCACTCTAAGGGATTCGCTTCTGCTGAACTTAGCCTTGACAGGTCTCTTGAACTTAAGTGCCGCAAGCGCCGATATGTGCTGGGTCGTAACGTCTTCCTTGCCGCCGAAGCCTCCTCCTATGAGCTGGTTCTCGACGATGATGCGCTCAGGAGTATCCTCCCACCCCAGCATTATGCTCACCTCATGCCTCGTATCGTAGGCGCCCTGATCGGTCGAGAGTATCTTCACTCCGTCTCCATACGGGAACGAGACCGCGCATTCAGGTTCGAGGAAGGCATGTTCTGTGAAAGGCGTCCTGAATGTCCCCGTCGCAGTATATGCCGCTTCCTTCATCGCTTTTGCCGCATCGCCCCTTACCACATGTCTCTGCTGGCAGAGGTTTCCCGCAGAGTGCACCTTCGGAGCTCCCTCGGCCTTAGCCTCGGCGATGCTCCTTACCGGCTCAAGGGGTTCATATTCTACTTTTACAGCCTTCTTGGCCTGCTCGAGTATGTACGGAGACTCCGCGACCACCAGACAGATCGCGTCTCCCACCATTCTCGTGGTATCCCCTTCGGCTATCATGACATCCCAGTCCTGCTGGATATGCCCGACCTTGTTGTGCGGCACATCCTCCGCTGTCAGTACTCCCAGTACTCCCGGCAGCGACTCCGCCTTGTCCTTTATGATCTTTTTCACCACCGCCCGCGGGTACTGCGACCTGACGGCCGAGCAGTAAGCCATAGGCGGCATCTCAGGATCCACCACGGTAAATATATTGCACAGAGGCTCGTCTTTTCTGGAGACGGTCTTTCCGATCCCTGTCATCCCCTTTGCCGAGGCCTCTTCATATTCTTCTTTTGTCCAGCCGGCAAGCTCCATCATGAGATCCGGTCTGTCTGCAGGCACAAAATATTCAGGGCCTATGTCATCCGGGTACTTCCCGTAGCCCAGGACTTTCTTTCTGACATCGATGCGGAACACGTTCTGTCCCACTCCGAACTCGGAAGACTTGCCCTTGTTTTCGTAATTCTCAATGCCGGACGCCAGCTCAGGGTCATATTTCGAGCCCACGACCGAGATGAACTCCTTCTGCTCCGGCAGCATCCTGCCGGTGAACTGGACCACATCTCTAACCTCCTCTTCGCCCCTGAGGATAGCAGCGGCTCTCTTTATGCCTGTGATTATCTTCTTGTAGCCGGTACAGCGGCACACATTGCCCCTGATAGCCTTCTTTATCTCTTCAGTCGTCGGATCAGGGTCTCTGTCGATCAGAGCCTTTGCCGCCATGACCATGCCGGGTATGCAGAAGCCGCACTGAACGGATCCTGCCGTTCCGAAAGCATACACGAAGGCCTCCTTCTCGCGCAGAGAAAGACCTTCGACCGTGATTATGTTTTTCCCGGCCGCTCTTTCTGTCGTAAGGACGCACGATCTTACAGCATAGCCGTCCACCACGATGGTGCAGGTGCCGCAGGCTCCCTCCGAGCAGCCGTCCTTGACCGAATACAGCTTAAGATCGTCCCTCAGATATCTCAGCAGAGGCTTGTTCTCTTCGGTCGTTCTCTCTATTCCGTTTACTGTGAATGTATATGCTATCTCTCCGGCCTCCTGTCCTTATTCCGCATCGGTGATGATGCCGCGTATATCCCTGATGACGCCGCGCGGGCACTTCACCGCGCACATGCCGCATCCGAGGCATGTCTTCGGGTCGATCACCGGGCTTCCGCTTTCTATGGTTACCGCTCCCGCCGGGCAGACCTTTTCGCATATTCCGCAGGATATGCAGGAATTACCGCAGGCTTCTCTTGCGGTCTTTCCCTGATCGCGGTTGCTGCACTTTGGGCGGATGATGTATTCCCTGTTCAGTATATCGATGATGTCCTGAGGGCAGGCCCTCTTGCAGAGTCCGCATCCCACGCACTTGTCAACATCGATCACAGGAGGTTTCCCGTCCGCAGTGATCTTTATAGCCGCAAGATGGCAGGCAGCGACACAGGAGCCTCCTCCGAGACAACCGTATCTGCAGCTGCTTATCCCGTCAGGATACAGCCCGAGTATGGCGCTGCAGTCGCGCGGCAGCGCGTCCCGGTCTATACCGTCCAGCAGAGGACTTCCCCCTCTGCATAGCACATATGCTGTTTTCTTTATCCTTTTCGCCATTTTATCTTTCTTCGTTAAAGACGGCCGCCGGCATAGCCCATTACCGCTTCGAGCACTCCTCCGCCTATTGACAGAGCCTTGTCGGACACGCTCATGTAATCTATGATGTCTCCTCTCGGGTCGACATCGCCTGACTTGAGCCCCTTTGTGACCGAGACCCCGTCCTGAAGAAGACCTCTGATCATACCGTCAGTCTTTGCCAGCACAGGAACTCCGTCGACATTGCCGACGCGGTCACCTTCCTTTACGGTATCGCCTATATTCTTCTCCGGATGGAATATGCCGTCCGCAGGGGCTTTGATCAGGCGGTTTATCGTCTGGCCGCCGATATTGCCCGGCACTCCGGTGTTCGCTATAGCGGAACCCTTTCTTATGACCCTTCCGAGGGTGTGTCCTCGCTTGGTCTCGACAACGGCATCACAATCCGTGCCCGCCTCAAAACCGGGTCCTACTCCTATCACGAGCGGAGCGTCATCGATAGCTGTGCCGGTGTTGATCTTAGCGAGTATCGCGTCCACGACGACCTCGGGCTTCATGATCCCGATTATCTTCGCCTCAGGATCCGGCATGACGGGTATGACTCCTCTTCTGAGGCAGTCTCTGACCTCTTCTTCGTTCTCCGCTCTTTCTGCCCTTACATCTTCTACCTGCGTGCTGCCAAGACGGACCGCTTCGGAAAAAGCGACCGTCCTGCGCACCGCCAGAGGCACCGGCAGATCCGTCATCACTACATCGAAGCGCGAGTGATGGAGCCTGAGCGCGATCCCGCTCGCAAGATCGCCGGCGCCTTTGATAACTATAAGCATTTTTCTACTTTCCCGGCCCTGGCGGACCGTCATTATCCATACAGCCGGATATTATCCGAGCAGATATGAATACTCATTCATTACTGTCTTGATGAACGCGAGCGCTCCTTCAGGCAGGCTGCACTTCGGATCGGCTATATCGTAGTCGGCAGCATTTCCGAAGAGCCTTACGCGCACCTTGCTTCCGCCGAGCGGCAGGAATCCGCTGTTCTCGCTGTCCGTGAAGTCCTCTTCGCTCCAGTAGAGAGTGAATTTATCCTTGTACGGACGTCCGCTGTACGGGCAGAAGATCGCGCAGTTGCCGCACTCGTTGCACATGCCGTCGACGTGGAGGATCTGCGCTTTTGCGAATCCCTTTACATCGATCGCCACGTTGGCCCTGTTCGGGCATACCTGCACGCATGATTCGCATACGGTCGGGCATCCGAGACATCTAGGGTCAGGCTTTCCTTCAAGAGGATCTGCGAGCACGCCCTTCTTTTCCATCACGGAAGCCTTGTCGAGCTTTCCGCCGAGCTCCGCGTATTTGTCGAACTTCACTCCGGCGATGGCCGAAGCGATGATCTGAGCATGTCCGATCGCCTTGACGACTGTTGCAGGGCCTCTGCTGCAGTCTCCTGCTGCATACAGGCCTTTGACCGTCGTCATCATATTTCCGTCCAGTACAGGATGGCCCTTTGCGTCGAGCTCGGCTCCCGCGCCTTCGTAGATATCTGTAAATACCGTTTCGCCTACAGCGCAGATGACAGCAGTCGCAGGCACCTCAGTGAATTCACCTGTGCCTACAGGCGAGCGCCTTCCGCTCTCATCAGGGTCGCCGAGACTGCAGATCTCGCATTTGAGCCTGCCGCCTTCCCAGCCTTCCGGCGCCAGAAGCTCTTTGAACTCGACTCCGTCTTCAAGAGCCATTACCAGTTCTTCTTCGTCGGCCGGCATGTTCCTTCTGTCTCTTCTGTAAACCAGGCGTACATTCTTTACTCCCGGCTGTCTCTTTGCTGCTCTGGCGACATCCATCGCGGTATTTCCGCCGCCGATCACGACTACGTCTGTGCCGAGTTCCACCGAGCCCGGGGCAGCCTTTACTGCTTCGAGGAATTCAAGAGCATCGATCTCATCGCCGTACTTCAGAGCCTTACGGCCCGGAGCCCATGCTCCTATGGCTATGATGATATCGCTGAAGCCCTCATCTTTGAGTTCCTTAACGGACTTTATCTCGCGTCCTGTCACCATCTTAGCGCCGTATGCCGAGCAGAGTGCGACATCCTTGTCGATCGCGTCATCGCCGATCCTGAATCCAGGTATCACATAGCGAGGTACGCCGCCCATCTTGCCGTTCTTTTCGAATACAGTCACGTCGACGCCGGCGCGGCTGAGGAACGAAGCCGCCGCGAGTCCGGCAGGGCCTCCGCCGATAACGGCCACCTTCTTGCCCGTCGCAGCTGCTCCTTTGAGTGTCGGAAGCACTTTGTCATACGCGGCCTCGGCGGCCATCAGCTTGACCTCGCGGATGCGAAGCGGCGATTCGTAGTGGTTCCTCATGCACTTGGTCGCGCATGTGTGCGGGCAGAGCGTTCCCGTCGTGAACGGAAGCGCGTTCTTTTCGAGTATGATATTCAGAGCGTCCTCTGCTCTGCCTTCCTTCATGGCGTCGAGGTATGCTGGGATGTCCTGCTCTATCGGGCAGCTTGTGCTGCACGGCGCCGTGAA
>CACYHM010000046.1 GCA_902774195.1 uncultured Eubacteriales bacterium | reverse complement strand
TATCAAGCATATCCATTATCTGTGTAAAATCCGGATGTGTGTACTTGTACTCTTTCATAGTCTTCCTTTCATGATTTATGATGTCCGGCCGGGTGCATATCCCCATGGCCGGCAGAGCCGCAGGCTCGTCGCAGATATCCTTCCCTCGCTGTCACGCTCAGTGCAGGATATCTGCTGCGCGCGGCAGCAACAGAACGGCCTTAAGGGATCTGCCCCCCGGCCGTTATTATCAGTATTCGATATGCGTGTCCATATATTTGGCCCAGATCTCGTCCGGCACCAGTCTGCCGCCGGTGGCCCAGCATATCTGGACGGAGTTTTCAAGTTTCTCAGGCGTCAGGCCGTGCAGATGCAGATAGGCTTTCCCGGATTCGTACTCCTGCAGCCTCGCAGGGCCGATGAACGCGGCACAGCTGGAAGGCTCGATCAGTATGTCTTCCGTTTCCTTCAGCATCCTCATGTAATCATAGAGCCTGCCGTCGACTATGGTGAAATCCCCCGAGAGGAGGTTCCTGTCTATCCTGGTCACGAATCCCGAAGGGCTGGCGCACGCCAGACCGTCAGCCTCGGACATCTCGCTGAGGCCGAAATCGTTCACGTTGACAGCGTTGTGCATGTCGGTCGCCATGCCCAGAAGCACCGAAGGGAACAGCGTAGGCTCGCAGAAGAACACGTGCACACTGTCTTTGAACAGCCTCTTGAATCCGTAGCAGATGCCTCCCGGCGCACCGCCCACTCCGCATGGAACGTAGATTATCATCGGATGATCGGCATCGACAGTGACGCCCTTTTCCTCGAGCTGCTTCTTCGTCCTCGCGGCAGCGACCGCATAACCGAGGAAGAGAGGCACAGAGTACTCGTCATCTACGAAATAGCTCGACGGATCCCTGTCCGAATCCCTGCGTCCCTCGAGCACGGCCTTCGAGTAGTCATCCTCATACTCGATGACCTCTACGCCCTTGCTGCGCAGCAGATCCTTCTTCCACTGCCTCGCGTCCGCGGACATGTGGACCTTGACTTTGAAACCGAGGAATGCGCTCATGATGCCTATCGAGAGCCCCAGGTTTCCGGTCGATCCGACCTGCACCGTGTAGCGGCCGAAGAATTCCCTGAAGTCGTCATCGGCGAACCTCTCGTAATTATCGTTCTCGGTGATCATTCCCGCCTCGAGAGCGAGGTCTTCGGCATGCTTCAGAACTTCGTAGATGCCTCCTCTGGCCTTGACCGAGCCGGCGATCGGCAGATGGCTGTCCATCTTCAGGAAAAGCCTTCCCGGTATCCCGCAGCAGCTGTCTTTCTCTATAGCCGCCTTCATCGCGCTGATCTCGGCGAGAGGCGACTCGATGAGGCCCTTGTCCTCTTCAGTCTCAGGGAAGCATTTCCGGATATACGGAGCAAACCTGTCGAGCCTCCTTGCCGCGTCCTCGATGTCTTCATCGGTCACGACGAGCTGGCACAGCGCGTCGACCATGTCGAACGGAAGGTATTTGTCGTTGATCCAGAGTGTCTCCTTCTGATCGGCGATATCCCTGAAGACCCCGCCTCTTGCGATGAATTCCTTTGCGTACTCCTTAACAGCCATCTCCGTCTCCTCCTTTTCAAACTCCCTTGTTCTCCCTGTATTATACACCCTGTTCAGTCATAAATTCGTTGACCTTGTTGTGTATCTCTTCGGCGCCGATCTCGGCCACGCGGCCGGATTCATACTCGGCATCGACCCAGTCTTTCACGTACAGGACTACAGCGCTGTGCTTGTCGACCTGCTTGTCGCCTGTAAGTCCGTAGCTGGCGTTGAGCCAGTGCGCGATGCCTGCCGCGCCCGAGCTCTGGCTGATGTTGACCAGCGGCGGACGCTTGAGGAATTTCTCTGTGTCGAAGATGTTATATATCTCCTCGTTCTTGAGAAGGCCGTCGGCGTGTATCCCGGCCCTCGTGACGTTGAAGTTAGCTCCCGCGAACGGGGTCTGGACCGGTAAGGTATAACCAACTTTGTTTTCGTAATATCTGGCGAGGTCGGTGATGACCGTCGTGTCCATTCCGTCGAGCGTGCCCCTGAGCTGAGCATATTCGAATACCATTGCCTCAAGAGGGATGTTCCCTGTCCTTTCCCCTATGCCGAAGAGCGTCGTGTTGACGGCTCCGCATCCGTAGAGCCATGCCGTGGCCGCGTTCGCGACCGCCTTGTAGAAATCGTTGTGGCCATGCCACTCGAGGCATTCGCTCGGGACTCCTGCATACTGATGGAGTCCGTATATTATGCCCGCCACCGAACGCGGCAGAGCGACTCCCGGATACGGTACGCCGTAGCCCATGGTGTCGCACAGCCTGATCTTTGCCGGCATCCCCGCCTGGGCCGCCATGTCCTGTATGGCGCTCACGAAAGGCACGACGAAGCCGTAGAAATCGGCCCGCGTTATGTCCTCGAGGTGGCAGCGAGGAGTGATGCCCGCTTCGAAAGCATCATGCACCACCGACAGGTAATGCTCCATAGCCTGTCTGCGCGTCATTCCGAGCTTGTAGAAGATGTGGTAGTCCGAGCAGCTCGTGAGGATGCCCGTCTCCTTTACGCCCATCTCCTTTACTATTTTGAAGTCTTCCTTTTTGGCCCGTATCCAGGTCGTGATCTGAGGGAATTCGAGGCCGAGGTCCTGGCAGGCCCTGATCGCCTCCTTGTCCCTGTCTGAATATGTAAAGAACTCCGTCTGACGGATGATGCCCTTCGGGCCCGACAGTTTCGACATCATTTTGAAGATATCCACTATCTGCCTGGTCGTGTACGGCTCTCTCGACTGCTGTCCGTCACGGAATGTAGAGTCGGTTATCACGATCTCGTCAGGCATGCCGTAAGGGCTGGTCCTGAAGTTGAAGCCGACCTTCGGTATCTCCGTGTATTCAAAGAATTCGCGCAGAAGATTCGGATCGGGTATCTCCTGGACCTCGTAATGGTAGTTCTCCATTTCGAGGAGATTGGTCTTATGGTTCAGTTTCGTCCGCCTTTCGCCGAATTCTTCTTTTTTCTCGTCAAGCTTGCTGTCTATGCTGTTTCCCATGTATTTACCCTCCATGTCCCTGAAAGGGGTCAAAATGTATACATGTATTTTAATCTTGCACCGGAGGGCAAGTCAATCAAAAAGTTGCTTCTTTTGCCGGTTTTTCGGCGTTTCACGCTCCAATCGTATACAAAAGAGCGCTCCCTGTTACGGAAGCGCCCATATATAGTGTCATATCTGCTGCTTATGTCATTTGTGAAAAAAGCTCATTTCTCCCCAATATTGTATACAATCAAAGGAACCATTCGGAGTTCTTTCTGCCGAAGCTCAGTTTTTCGAGCAGCTCCTGAGCGATCGCAGCCGCTTTCGGGGATATCCTGCTGATCTTATGCACAGGCTTTCTTCCCTTTACCTCGAGCGGCGCCGGCTTTATCCTGAGGCCCTCGATCTCGCAGCCACCGAGCCGTCTTACCTTTGCGGCCGCCGCCTTTCCGAACTCCATTATAGAGACCGTGTCCATAGCCGGCGCGGCGCTTCTCGCACTGCCCCTGACCGCCATGTAGCTGATCGCGAAGGCACCGGCCCCAATGACCGTGAACCCGCACTCCTCTGCGAGGTCCCTGAGTTCGAAAAGAGCGTTGCCGTACGATCTGCCGCCGTAGGAGACTGCTGTGACAGTCAGGGCTCTGCCTCCGTTTACCGCCCGCAGGGCTTCGATGCCCGGAAGAGGCAGTTTGCCTATGTATGCAGGCATAGCAATCACGGCTATGGTCTCCTCGCCAAAGCCGCAGTCTTTCATGTCCCTGATGTCGTAACACTCCGTCGTTATCTCTTCGGGGCTGCATTCCCTGATAACCGATGCCATCTCCGACACCAGTCTCCGTGTCATTCGCGCGGTCCCTCCGACGGGGCTGAAATAGATTCCGATGATCCTTTTTATCATGATGGATTATTTCAGTTGCACCCAATAATAAATGCCTGTGAGGGCTCTTCGGCCCCACAGGCAAATTGTAGCATCAGGCAAATATCCGAATTAGTCGATACTGTGAAGATTTCGAGGACTTATTTCACTCCGTATTCTTCAGCCCAGCTCTCGAAATAGTCGATCTTCATCGCATGCTTCACATCGGCCAGAGTCGCGGCGGCTGTGCGCCTTGCCTCCTCGGTGCCTTCTCTGAGAGCGGCGATGACCTCTTCAGGATGAGCTTCGTAATAAGCTCTCTTTTCTCTTATCGGGCTAAGGAACTCGTTGAGCACGGCGAAGAGGAACTTCTTGACCTTTACATCGCCGAGTCCGCCTCTCTGGTAGTGCGCCTTGAGCTCATCGAGGTCCTTATACTCAGGCAGGAACTTCTCGAAGCTGTCAGGCTGCACGAAAGCATCGAGGTATGTGAACACGGTGTTGCCCTCGATCTTTCCCGGGTCCTCTACTCTGAGGTGTCCCGGATCTGTAAACATAGACATCACCTTCTTGCGGAGAGTCTCCTCGTCGTCCGAAAGGTAGATCGTGTTTCCAAGAGACTTGCTCATCTTGGCCTGGCCGTCCGTTCCCGGAAGCCTCAGACAGGCCTCGTTCGGAGGCAGATAGATCTCAGGCTCGACCAGGACGTCGCAGTTGTACGTGCGGTTGAATGTCCTTACTATCTCTCTGCACTGCTCGAGCATTGGCTCCTGGTCCTCGCCGACCGGCACGATGGTAGCTTTGAATGCGGTGATGTCGCTCGCCTGGCTTATAGGGTATGTAAAGAATCCCACAGGAACGCTCTCTCCTTCGAAGCCCCTCATCTTGAGCTCTGCCTTTACGGTCGGGTTCCTCTGGACCCTGCTGACCGTAACGAGGTTCATGTAGTATACAGTCAGCTCGTGCAGCTGAGGCACTTCCGACTGGATGAGTATATGTGTCTTTTCAGGATCGATCCCCACCGAGAGGTAGTCGAGAGCTACCTGGAACACGCTCTCCCTTACCTTGTCCGGGTTATCGAAATTATCTGTCAGCGCCTGAGCGTCAGCGATCATGACGAAAACCTTTTCGTAGCTTGGATCGTCCTGCAGCTCGAGTCTCTGTCTCAGAGATCCGACATAATGTCCTATATGGAGTCTGCCTGTAGGTCTGTCGCCCGTAAGCATGATTTTTTTCTTCTGTGTCATTTTTATTCCCTCTTTCATTACTTGACGTCCGCAGTCTTTGACGCGGTCTTTATTGCGAAAAGGATCCTTCCTTTTATATTCCGTATAGATAAGTTCCTTTTACGGACGCCATCGATATACGGCGTCTTCAGTCACCACTGCGTCCACAGGTATGTCATGCTCTTCAGCCGGGAGCTGATCAGCCAGCAGTTCTTCGTAGCACAGCGCGACGGTCACGCATTTTTCCTTCACGAGACTCAGGTATTTGTCGTAATACCCGGCACCGTGTCCGAGCCTTCTGCATTCGCGGTCGCAGGCGACGCACGGCAGTATAATTACATCTATCTTTTCAGGAGACACTGTCTCTGTACCGGCTCCCGGTTCAGGTATCCCGTAAGCTCCCCTGACAAGATCTTCAAAGCTCTTTATGCGCCTTGCTTCCATAGAATCCTCGGCAGCGGTCCCTTCGATGCGGTGTCCGTTCTCATCAAGATCGGTGCAGAGAGGAAGGCAAACCTTCTTTCCGTCCTTCAGCAGGCTGTCAAGAAGAGCAAGCGTGCCCGGCTCGCGGCCGACCGAAAAGTAGGCGAGCACGGTCTTTGCCTTCCGCACAGCTTCCATGCTCAGAACGTTCACGGCGATCTTTGCCGAAGCGCTGCTGACATATTCTTCCGTCAGCGCCGCGAGCTTTTCTTTCGCTTCCGCCCTGTATTCACTTTTCGTTTTTACTGAGCCACTCATGTCCTGTCCCGGATCCGCGTTTTTTCTGGTTTGCACTGGTATCTGCCGCCCGCGGGCATTTGTGCCGCTCTTATTCTGTTACTGGATCACCGTTCTCATCGAGCGGATTGCCGTTCTCGTCGCGCGGTGTCATCTTACTTATTATAGTCCTTCTGATCCTCCTCGTATAGAGCACCGACATCGTGAAGCCGGCGACCTCCGCGCACGGGAAGGCCCACCATACCATATCGACCCCGCCGATCTTAGCGAAGATGTACGCGCAAGGTATTATTATCAGAAGCTGCCTGACAAGAGAAATATTCATGCTGTACACGCTCTTTCCGAGAGCCTGGAAGGCCGCACCTCTCATGATCGCATAGCCCGCGAACGGGAAGTTGAGCGATATGATGTGCAGCGCCACGACTCCCATCGCGACCATTTCAGGAGGCGAATCGAAGAGCGCCATCAGCTCTTCAGGGAAGAGCCAGAAAAGCAGCGTTCCCACGGACATTATGCCGACGCCGTAGCGGACGCCTATGCTCATCGTCTTTTCGAGCCTGTCCCTTCTGTCTGCGCCATAGTTATACGCGATGATAGGCACCGATGCGTTGTTCATCCCGAACAGCGGCATGAAGACGAAGCTCTGCAGCTTGAAGTATACTCCGAAAGTCGTGACGGCGAGGTCCGAGAACATCGCGAGTATCTTGTTCAGGCTGAATGTCATGACCGCTCCGACCGACTGCAGTATTATCGAAGGGATGCCTATCCTGTATATCTCCTTCATCGTGTGGAGGTCCGGACGGAGCTTTTTGAGCGAAAGAGATATCTCTTTGTTGAACTTCCTGTTGAATAAATATCCGAGTATGCAGCCAAGTATCTGGCCGAATACCGTGGCGAGCGCCGCGCCCTTTGCCCCCATGGCCGGCAGCCCGAAAAATCCGAATATGAGGATAGGATCGACTATGGCGTTGAATACCGTGCTCGACACCTGCATATAGAAGATATAGTTCGTCTTGCCCGTGCCCTGGAGCAGCCTTTCGAACATCGACTGTATCATCGGAGCGATCGAGAGCCACTGCGTGATCCTCAGGTATACGGCTCCCTCTGAGAGAATGGCCGCATCCGTGGACTTCGCCGCCAGTATCCCCATGATAGGTTCGGCAAAGCAGCCGACCACAAAGAAGATGCTGTAGTTTATAGCCGCGAGTATGAATCCGTTGTGGGCAACCTTGTCCGCCTTTTCGTACTGTTTTGCTCCGAGGTATCTCGAGAGCAGAGCGCTCATGCCGACCGCTGTTCCTATTCCGAACGCTATGTTGAGGTTCTGGAACGGGAAGCAGTACGATACCGCGGTCAGCGAGTCGGTGCTGTAGTGGCCGAGGTAGATCGAGTCCACAATATTGTAAAGCGCCATGACGAACATGGATACCGCAAGAGGCGCCGACATCTTCAGGAGCAGCGGGTGCACCGGTTCGGTGCCCAGC
>CACYHM010000045.1 GCA_902774195.1 uncultured Eubacteriales bacterium | reverse complement strand
TCTCGAAGGCCATGCTGATGAGCGCTCTTGCAAGGGAGGAATCAAGGGGCGCGCACTTCAGATCGGACTTCCCTGAAACGAAAGAAGAATTCAGACGATGCTCTTTTGCGGAATACAAAGACGGAGAGATAAGCATCGGATTCGAAGGCCAGAGCCTCACCGGAGAAAACAGATGATAGTAAGAGTTAAAAGACAGGATAACGCTTCGTCTGAAAGCTATTATCAGGAATTCGAATACAGGGGGAGCGGCCGGGACACCGTATCTCACATACTTGAGCAGATCAACTCGGAAGAGGATCTCAGGGATGTGACGGGCAGGACCGCTTCAAAGATCAGATGGGAGTGCAGCTGCATGCAGAAGATGTGCGGCGCATGCGCCATGGTGATAAACGGAAGGCCCGCTCTCGCATGTTCCGAATTCATCGATACGGACAGCGAAGATGTGCTTGTGCTCGAGCCTCTGAGCAAGTTCCCGGTAGAAGCGGATCTCATAACTGACAGGTCGTGCATCACTGAGCATCAGAAGGAGGCGATGCTGTATCTGGGCACGAGGAGGAAACCGGACCGCAGGGAGCACGATCAGCAGTATTCGGCTGCCAAGTGTCTCAAGTGCGGCCTCTGCCTTGAGGTATGCCCGAATTTCACCGGCCCTTCAGGGCGGTTCTACGGCGCGGTGATGGCAAATGAAGCATATCTGCTGGCGAGCTCGTCGGAGGACAGAGCAAAAGACATCGCTGCGGAATACAAAAAACACTTCGGGCGCGGATGTTCCAAATCGCTGGCCTGCAGGGAGATATGTCCCGCAGAGATACAGACGCTGTCATCGATAGGGTATATGAACAGGAAGTAATCATGGATCAGAACAAAAGAGAACAGTTCACAGAAACAGTAAGTGATTTCATACGGACGGTGAGCATCGTACTGCCCGCTGATATCTACGGCAAGTTCATGGAGCTCATGAGACACGAGAAGATCCCGTCGGCTGCCGCGTGCTACCACAACATGCATAAGAACATGTATCACGCGAGAACGATGTGCAGACCGGTCTGTCAGGATACCGGAGTCATTGAATTCTTTGTCAGTGTTGGCACCGGGTTCCCGTACATGGATGAGATCGAAGGGGTGCTCCACGATGCTGTGGTAAAAGCCACTGCTGAAGTCCCGCTGAGACCGAATGCGGTCGAGCCTCTCGGCGAGCACAACACCGGCACCAACGCCGGTTTCGGTGCTCCGTATATCGAGTACGATCTCGTGCCGGGGAGTTCCGATCTTGAGATAAGGATGTATATGTCCGGAGGCGGCAGTTCTCTTCCGAGCCGCAGCAGGGTGCTGATGCCGCTTGAAGGCAGGGAAGGGATCAAGAGATACATAAAGGAGACTGTGCTCGAATGGGGCATAAATGCCTGTCCTCCGCTCATACTCGGGATAGGCCTGGGAACGGATGCATCCACTTCGGCGGCATTGTCGAAAAAGGCTCTTCTGAGGCCTGTCGGCACTCATTCGGAATATCCCGAGGTAAAAAAGCTCGAGATCGAGCTCAGAGACGAGCTCGACGAGATAGGCATAGCGCCGCTCGGATTCGGAGGATCATACAGCGTTCTCGGAGTCAATATCGAGTGCGCGGCGCATCACCCGGCGACTCTCGGGGTGGGGATATCCACTGGGTGCTGGGCGACCAGAAGAGGGCATATCGTGATACATGAAGATCTCAGTTCGAAGAATCTCTCGCACATAGTATTTCCGGAGAACAGCCATGAGAAAATTGCTGAAAACACCAATAACATATGATCAGATAAAGGATCTCAGGATAGGAGACACGGTCTATCTGAGCGGCGAACTCGTCACCTGCAGGGATGCAGGGCACCGGCGCGTGCTCAGGGAGGGCATCATGCCGGAGACCGTGAGCCTCAGGGACGGAGCCATATTCCATGCCGGACCTATCGTCGGAAAGGATGAGGAAGGCAGAGAGTACATCGTATCGATCGGCCCGACCACCAGCCGCCGCATGGAACTGGCCGAAGCTGAATTCATCGAAAAGACAGGGATCAGGCTCATAGTCGGCAAGGGCGGCATGCTGGAGAAAACTGCCGAAGCCTGCAGGAAGCACGGGGCCATACACTGCGCATTCCCGGGCGGGTGCGCTGTCATAGCGGCCAGGGAGGTCGAAGAGATCACAGGCTGCGAGTGGCGCGATCTGGGTATGCCGGAGGCTCTCTGGATCATGAGAGTAAAGGGCTTCGGGCCGATGGTGGTATCGATCGATACCACGGGAGCGAATCTGTTCGAAGAAAGAAAGAAAATGTACCGCGCAGTCCTCGACGGAAGTGAAGAAGGCCCTGACAGATGAGGAAAGCAGCGCGGCCTGTGATGGATAAGCGCAAAAAAAGGTGGTATAATCTTACGCGTTCAATTTGCACAGAAAGAAGGTAATAGCATCATGTGGGACAGGAAAGTACTCAAGGAAAAAGGAAAGACGGCGTACAGAGCCAACAGGATAACCTGCATTTTTGCGGCGTTCCTGCTTGCAATTACAGCCGGCGGCGGGACAGGCATGCCTACCTCTACGATGAACCTGGAGGAGAGCTACGATAATCTGAATATACCGCCTGATATGATGAAGATGATCATCGCGGCGCTCGGAGGCGCTGTCATAGTGAGTTTTCTGCTTTCGGTATTCGTCTTCAACCCGGTCGTGGTGGGACTGAGGCAGTTCTTCAGACAGAATGCGACGGACAGCAGGACGGGCCTCAGCAGAGATAATATAGGACTGGCGTTCTCGGGCAACTACACGAATGTCGTGGCGGCCATGTTCACGACGGGACTTTTCGTATTCCTCTGGTCGCTCTGCTTCATAGTGCCGGGCATCATAAAGTCATATTCATGGAGGATGGTGCCGTACATCATCGCCGAGGATCCCGAGATCACCGGGACAGAGGCCAGAGAAAGATCCGCCGAGATGATGAACGGCAGCAAGTGGGAGTCGTTCGTTCTCGATCTTTCATTCCTTGGATGGATCATCCTCGGAGTCTTCACTCTCGGCATCCTGAATCTGGTGTTCACCAACCCATATAAGGCCGCGACGGATGCTGAACTCTTCCGCTGGCTCAACGGAGAGAGGGACGTTCCTGAGATCCCGCAGCCTGGATATGCGGCAGAGCCTGAGATAACGGCGGTGCCAAGAGAAGATGATGAAGACGGTGATGACGGGGTCACGTTCGAACTGTGATCACGGACGGCAAGACGATCGGAGGGAAAGCATGAGATCAGACAAAAGATGGATATATCTGGGCATGGGAACGGTCACGCTCCTTTTTCTGGGACTGATATACGCGTGGTCCATATTCAAGACGCCTTTCGGCGAACTCTTTCCGGACTGGAGCATATCACAGCTCTCGCTGACCTTCACCATCTCGATGATATTCTTTTGCCTGGGAGGGTTTGCCGGAGGCGTACTGAGCAAAAGGCTCAGCATCAGAGCAAGGATGATTATCTCGGCTGTGATGCTTCTGACAGGCTTTTTTGCCGTTTCGACGGTGAAGCCTGATGCTCCCTCGGCGAGCCTGATGATGCTGTATATATTCTACGGAGTATTCGGGGGCGGAGGGGTAGGCATAGCCTATAACGGAGTCATAGGTACGCTCAACAAGTGGTTCCCGGACAAGGTTGGACTCGCGTCGGGCATCATGCTGATGGGCTTCGGACTGGGAGGCCTCGTTCTGGGATCTGTCGTGAACTCCATGATAGGATCCATGGGCATACTCGCCGTATTCAGGATACTGGCGGTCGTCATATGCGTAGTATGCGTTCTTGCCGCATTCATAATAAAGGCTCCGGACGCAGAGGACGCTGCAGAGCTTGCTTCTCTTGCCGGGACCGGCAAAAAGGAAACGGAGGCCGGCGCAAAGAACTATACTGCCGTCGAGATGCTGAGGACAGCGAGATTCTGGATCTTTACCATCTGGGCAATACTGCTCAATTCAGCAGGACTTCTTGTCATAAACAGCGCTGCCAGCATCTCTGTGGCTTTCGGAGGAACAGCTGTGCTCGGCATGATAGTCTCGCTCTTCAACGGCGCGGGACGCATCATCGCCGGCAATAACTTCGACAGACACGGACGGAAGATGTCCACCGCGGTAAATACAGCCTTCATGCTCGGAGCGGGACTGCTGCTCACCCTTGGCGGGATGACGGGCAGGTACGTATTCATACTTTGCGGGCTGGTGTTCGTCGGACTTGCTTACGGAGGATGCCCTACGATCACATCGGCATATATAAACAGAGCCTTCGGGCCTGTGAACTTCCCGACGAATTTCAGCATAGCAAATTTCAGCCTGATACCGGCCGCGACAATAGGACCGATGATCTCATCGGCTCTGCTGGAGTCAGCCGGGGGCAGTTATGATACCAACTTCTATGCGATAGTCGGCTTTGCTCTTGCGGCTCTTGTCATGTGGGTGCTGCTCAACAGGGCGAGCGCGGATGAGTAAGCGATAAGCTTGAGGAGAATGATTTGACTCTCAGGGATCTTGAGATCGGAAAAACCGCAGTGGTACACAGCGTAGGGGGAGAGGGCGCGCTGCGCCAGCACTTCCTCGACATGGGCCTCATACCCGGGGCCGTTGTTACTATGGTCAAATACGCTCCGCTCGGCGATCCGGTCGAGATCAGGATACACGGATACGAGCTGACTTTAAGACTTGATGATGCGGCAAAGATCGATGTAGCGGAAGCGTGCGAACTGCCGTCGCCTGACGACGGCGAAGACCGCAGCGTGAAGGAACACCCGGGATACGGAGAGGGAGGCAGATTCCATCCTCCGGGAACGGGAAATCCTCTTCCCGACGGAACTGTCCTGACGTTCGCCCTTGTCGGCAATCAGAACAGCGGAAAGACCACGCTCTTCAACAAGCTGACCGGCTCAAAGCAGCATGTGGGAAATTTCCCGGGAGTGACCGTCGACAGAAAAGACGGAGCTATAATCGGATATGACGACACGCTCATTACCGATCTTCCGGGCATATACTCGATGTCCCCGTATTCTAACGAGGAACTCGTATCCAGGAATTTCGTGCTGAACGAAAAGCCTCACGCCATAATCAATATAGTCGACGCGACAAATATCGAGAGGAATATGTATCTGACGATGCAGCTGCTCGAGATGGAGATACCGGTCGTGGTCGCTCTCAACATGATGGACGAGGTGACGGGAAACGGCGGTACGATAGACGTCAATGCCATGGAGGCTATGCTCGGAGTACCTGTCGTGCCTATATCCGCGGTAAAAAGCCAGGGCATAGACGAGCTGGTCGAGCATGCGCTCCATATAGCAAAATACCAGGAGAAGCCTGCAAGACAGGACTTCTGCGACGAGAACGACAACGGAGGAGCCGTGCATAGAGCTCTGCACGCTGTCATCCATCTCATAGACGATCACGCAAAGGCGGCCGGCATTCCTGTGAGGTTCGCTGCAGACAAAGTGATCGAAGGGGACGAGCAGGTGATCCGCAAGCTCTCTCTCGATGACAATGAAAAAGAAGCGATAGAGCACATCACCGTCCAGATGGAGAAGGAGCGCGGACTTGACAGAAGCGCTGCCATGGCCGACATGAGGTTCGCCTTTATCATGAAGGTGTGCGACAGCTGTGTCAGAAAACCGGAAGAGAGCAGAGAACGCGAGAGAAGCCGCGCCCTGGACAACATCCTTACCGGAAAGTATACGGCCATACCTGTATTCATTGCCGTGATGGGACTCGTGTTTTTCCTGACTTTCAACGTCATAGGGGCGTGGCTTCAGGATCTTCTGGAGGCCGGAATTGGCCTGCTGCAGAGCGGAGTCGAGGCCGCAATGACTGCCGGCAACGTAAATCCGGTCATATACGGTCTGGTCACGGGAGGAATATTCGAGGGCGTCGGGAGCGTGCTGAGCTTTCTGCCTGTGATCGTTACGATGTTCTTCTTCCTGTCGCTGCTCGAGGACAGCGGATACATAGCGCGCGTCGCCTTCGTGATGGACAAGATACTCAGAAGGCTCGGACTTTCCGGAAGGAGCATAGTTCCTATGCTCATCGGGTTCGGATGCACTGTTCCTGCCGTCATGTCTACAAGGACACTTCCGTCCGAACGGGACCGCAGGATGACCATACTGCTGACTCCTTTCATGAGCTGCACGGCAAAACTCCCGATATACGCGTTCTTCGTTGATGCCTTCTTCGAGGAATACAAGGCGCTTATAATGATCGGGCTGTATACATTCGGCATACTGATGGCCGTGCTGGTGGCGCTGATATACAAGAAGACCCTGTTCAGGGGAGAGGCTGTCCCGTTCGTGATGGAGATGCCTAACTACAGGCTGCCGAGCGCGAGGAACGTTGCCCAGCTTCTGTGGGAAAAATCCAAGGATTTCCTTTCCAGAGCTTTTTCGGTGATCCTGATAGCCACTGTCATCGTATGGTTCCTGAAGACATTCGATTTCAGCTTCAACATAGTCACGGACTCTCACGACAGCATCCTTGCCGTCATATCCGGTGTGCTGGTGCCGCTGTTCAGACCTGCGGGACTGGGAGACTGGCGCATTATAACATCTCTTGTGAGCGGATTCATGGCCAAGGAGAGTGTTGTGTCTGTTCTCGGGGTGCTCTTCGGAGGAGAGGGCGGAGTCACTGCGATGATGACGCCGCTGACGGCTGCCTCGCTGCTGGTTTTCAGCCTGCTTTATACGCCGTGCGTTGCCGCGGTCGCTTCGGTAAAGAGCGAGATGGGCGGCAGGTGGGCCGTATACGTAGTTCTGTGGCAGTGCTTCATAGCATGGACAGCTGCAGTGGTGGTACGCGTCATCGGACTTATGCTGGGTCTGGCCTGATAAGGCTGACAAAGGCGGGTATACTCAGAAATATTTGAAAATCTGAAAATTTGAAGAGGTCTCCATTCCTGATGTATAGTTGTATATAGCATGGAAGGCAGCATGGACTGCCGCTCAAAAGGAGGATAAAACAATGGAAAAGAATGATATCAAAGTAGATCAGCTCAGTAAAGTCGCCGGCGGAACAGGTGTCGAGCATTATGCCGAGTGCCCGGCATGCGGAAGCAAGAACATCCAGCTCCAGAAGACTGAAGGGGATTCGAAGCTCGGATATGCACAGTATTACTGCCCGGACTGCGGATACAAGGAGACTCACGCATTCGGAGAATTCTAAAAAAGAGAGATCTGTCGCTTGAGCCGCTCGGCAGAGCGGCTCTTTTCATTTGCTCAGGCTGAAAAGGATTGTATTGGGATCGCGGAGTATATTATCATATTGAATGTAACTTATAAGATACCGGTACAGGGGGCAAAGGACGCAAAACCATGAACGGAAATATACTCAGAAAAACAATATCTGCAGCATGCATGCTTCTTCTTTGCGCATGTCTGGCCGGCTGCGGGTCCTCTTCTTCTGCAGGAGGAGGCGGCAGGAAAGAGGAGGGGGCGCTTACACCTTCGGGGAACGAATACCTCGCTGAGGTGAGTGAAGACTCTG
>CACYHM010000044.1 GCA_902774195.1 uncultured Eubacteriales bacterium | reverse complement strand
GCCGAAAGTCAGAGCCGGCGAAAGCGTGAATATATTCCCTTACAGTTCTTCGGCCGATGTGGTGTTCAATTCGAGCACGGTATACGAGACATGCCTGCTCAAGACTTATGCGGAACCTCTTGTCAGGGCCATTCCGGAGACCAGCGAACAGTATCCGGAAGCGCTCAGGATACTGGCTTTCATGAAGTATTTCGAAAAGATAGAGAGTGCGGAGGCTGTTCCTGACAACTCCATACTGAGAGAATTCATCGGTCCGCGAAAGAAAGAGAAGTGAAAAAAGATGAAAAACATATTTACTGACGAAAGAGAGATCAAGACAACAAAGCTGTATCACGCGCTAATAACATTCCTGGTGCTGGTCGTCGTCATGTCGGTGGGCATCAAGGTATTCGAGGTAGACCCTCACATCCCGATGTTCATCGGGGTCATCACGGCAGCGGTGATGGCGATGGTGCTCGGCTACAGATGGCCGGACATAGAAAAGATGATGGTGGACGGTATATCCAAGGCGATGCAGTCGATACTCATACTGGCGATAGTCGGAATGATGATAGGCACATGGCTTCTGTCAGGGACGATCCCGACGATGATCTATTACGGACTCAAGCTGCTGTCGCCTAAGATCTTCCTGGTCGCCGCCGTCCTTATATGCTCTATAACGGCGCTGGCTACAGGCACCTCCTGGGGCACTATGGGCACCATGGGACTCGCTCTCATCGGCATAGGCGCAGGACTGGGCATGCCTGTCGGACCTACCGCGGGAGCAGTCATATGCGGTGCGTATTTCGGAGACAAGATGTCGCCGCTTTCAGATACGACGAACCTGGCACCGGCGATGGCCGGCACAGATGTGTTCACCCATGTGAAGTACATGCTGAAGTCGACGATCATCGCGTATGTGATAGCGCTTGTGTTCTTCGGCATTTACGGCTTCATGCATGTGAGCGGAGGCAATGTGGACACGTCGCAGGCGACGGTGCTTATGGACGGTCTCAGGGACAACTTCAATATCAGTCCGCTGCTCCTTCTGCCGCCTCTGGTGGTCATACTTTCGATAGCTCTCAAAGTGCCGGCGATACCGGGAATAACGCTGGGGATGATCACGGCTGCGATCATGGCTCCGATATTCCAGACCGGAGTCACACTCGGAGACATTCTCGATGTCGCAAGGAACGGTTTTGTGTGTGAGAGCGATATACAGTCGCTCAACGACCTGCTTTCGACCGGAGGACTCATGAATATGTCAAGTTCCATACTCATGACAGTCATAGCGATGATGTTCGGAGGCATCATGGAGGGCACGGGACAGCTCTCAGTAATAATCGAAGCTATAACGAAGCACATAAAAGGGGATGCCGGGCTCATCGGCGCTACGGAGGCGACATGCATACTGTCGAATATCGTGATGCCTGAGCAGTATATCTCCATACTCGTGCCGGGCAGGATGTTTGCCCCTGCGTACAGAAAGGCCGGACTTCATCCGAAGTGCCTTTCGAATGCGCTCGAGTCATCGGGAACCGTAACCTCGTGCCTAGTGCCGTGGAACACCTGCGGCATGTTCATAGCGGCCACTCTTGGAGTCACCACTTCGGTATACGCTCCGTGGGCGGTATTCAACTACCTGATGCCTGTGATATGCTTCGTGCTCGCGTTCTTCGGAGTTACCGCAACGAAGATGACTCCTGAAGAGCAGGCCAGAGCTGATGCGGGCGAGCTTGTCTAGATCATTCTGTTCGAAAGGCGGCATATAACAGATATGGAAAAAAAGAAAATCACTGTATCGGACATCGCGTCGGCTCTTGACGCCGCAGGGATGCTCAGACATACGAACCACGCTGCGGCATGCGGCGCTGTCGTGACGGGTGTTACTTTTGACTCAAAGCAGGCATGCGAAGGAACGGCTTTTGTGTGCAAGGGAGCGCACTTCAGAAAGAAGTTCCTGAAAGAAGCCATCGACGCGGGAGCTTCATGCTATATAAGCGAGAGCGACTACGGTCTCGGATCGGAAGCCTGTCCTGAGATCCTCGTCACTGACATCAGGACTGCGATGCCGGTCATCGCAGAATCCTTCTACGGAAGGCTTTCGGATAAACTGGAGATGATCGGGGTCACGGGCACAAAGGGCAAGTCGACAACGACTTATTATATGAGGTACATTCTTGACGACTGGCTCGGATACGAGGGAAAGGGCAGGAGCGCGGTATGCAGCGGCATCTATAACTACGACGGAGTGATAGACGAGGAATCACACCTTACCACACCGGAAATACTTGAACTGTACACGCACATGGACAACGCCCTGAGAAGCGGTATACATTACCTCAGCATGGAGGTGTCCAGCCAGGGGCTCAAATACAACAGGCTTGACGGCATCACCTTTGCTGCAGGCGCATTCCTGAATATAGGACGCGACCACATAAGCCCTATAGAACACCCGGATCCGGAGGATTACCTCAGATCGAAGCTCTCCCTGTTTTCACACTGCAGAAAAGCCTGCTACAATCTGGACTGCAAGAGGCAGGAAGACATCAGAAAGGCATCGAAGGTCTGCCCTTACGTGATCACTTTCAGCCGCAAGGATCCGTCTGCCAACGTATACGGATACGACGTAAGATCTGAAAACGGCAGGGTAAGTCTCCGCATGCGCATAAAGGATGTCGAGGGATATCCCGATACAGATGAAGAGGTCGTGCTCGGGACCTTCGGAACTATAAACGTCGAGAACGCTCTTGCGGCGGCTTCTCTTTCGGCTTTGATCGGAGTGCCTTTTGCCAATGTGCGGGGAGGTCTTGCAAAGAGCAATTCGCCTGGACGCATGGAGGTGTTCAGAAGCGATGACGGAAAACGCATCGCCATCGTGGACTATGCTCACAACAAGCTGAGCTATGAGAAGTTCTTCGCGACCATAGGCGAGGAGTTCCCGGGAAAGAAGATGATCATAGTATTCGGCTGCCCGGGAGGCAAGGCCTATGCAAGGCGCGAAGAGCTCGGTACGATCGCCGGTAAAAACTGCTGTTATTCCATCATCACCGAAGAAGACTACGGCGAAGAGGACGTGAACAAGATATGCGAAGAGATAGCAGTGCACGTCGAGGCGGCAGGAGGAAGCTACGAGATAATAACCGACAGGGTCGAGGCCATAAAAAAAGCCATAAGCCTCATGGATGACGACACCATACTTTTCCTTCCGGGCAAGGGACGCGAGACCAGAGAGAAGAGGGGCATCCAGTACATCGATACTCCGTCCGATGCGGACGTTGTGATGGAATACATGAAATGACACGGAGGATAAAATGAAGAAACTGATCAAAGACAGAAAAGGCGCTGCAACGATAACGATCATTCTGGTGGCGGCGCTGGTGGTGATACTGTTCGTGATCGGACTTTACATCAAGCTCAACTGGAGGACCTTCAAGGCGGAGGCGAGCTTCGGCTTTGCCATCGCGATGCTGATAGTGTTCATTATCGCTGCGATCTACATACTGATAAGGCTCAGCCTCAGAAGATCCAGAAAAGAAAAGGAAAAGGCAAAACTCGAAAAAGAGAAGGCTGAACTCGAAGAGGAACAGGCTAAGCTCGGGAATACTCAGCCTGAAAGCGCAGATAAAAAGGAAGACTGATGAAAAACGTACTCATCATTGGCGGGTCCAGAGGCATAGGTGCCGAGACCGTCAGGCAGTTTGCCGTGGCCGGGGACAGGGTGGTGTTCACCTTTCTGAGATCAGAGCTCGCAGCAGATGCTCTGAGGCAGGAGACCGGCGCGGCTCCTCTCAGATGCGATGTCAGTCACAGCGATTCGGTAAAGATAGCTGTAGACAAGGCGGTCAGCATTCTCGGACATATCGATGTTCTGGTGTGCAACGCCGCGATAGCTGATTACGGTCTTATCACGGACATCAGCGAGAGCAGGTGGGAAGAAGTGATAGACACTGACCTTAACGGAGTGTTCTACTGCGTGAAGAATGTGCTTCCTTCCATGATCAGCCGCAAAAGCGGATGCATCATCACGATCGGCTCGATGTGGGGACAGACGGGCGCCTCGTGCGAGGCGGCCTATTCGGCAGCCAAGGCCGGTGTGATCGGATTGACAAAAGCTCTGGCCAAGGAAGTCGGACCTTCAGGCATCAGGGTGAACTGCGTATCTCCGGGAATGATCGACACGGATATGAACAGCGCAGTGAGCGAAGAGGCCAAAGAGGCTATTGCAGATGAAACTCCTCTCTGCAGGGCCGGAAGGCCGGAAGAAGTCGCTTCTGTCATCAGGTATCTGGCATCCGATGATGCATGCTTTGTAACGGGCCAGGTGATCGGCGTGAACGGGGGCCTCGTGATATGAAATAGCATAAAAACGGCTTTATACATATAGTGTAAAGTAAACTTTACAGACACAATATATTGTGTCTGTTTTTATTTTGCGCGTCAAATCAGCTTTGTAAAGTGCCCTTTACATTAAAAAGTGGGGAAATACAATCAAAAATAAGGCTATTTTGTTTGAATGGTGGGGAATTGTGGGGTATCATTGTGTTACCAACCTTATCATATGTTAAGCAGAAAAACGGCTGAAAGCCGCTGAATTCAAGGCAAAGATGTTTCACGGCACCTACCGCAACTCAATAGACAGCAAGAACCGGATGATCATCCCTTCAAAGTTCAGGGATCAGCTGGGCGGAAGGTGCATGCTCACTAAAGGTTTCGACGAATGCCTCTACATCTACACTATGGATGCGTATGAGGATATGGCAGACAGGATATCGAAGCTGCCGCAGTCGGATGCGGACTTCCGTGAGTTCATAAGAGACTTCTTCGGTAATTCCGAGATATGCGACCTCGACTCGCAGGGCAGGATACTCATACCGCCGCATCTGAGAGCATACGCTCACATCAGCAAGGACCTGATCACGATGGGTGCAATGGACAAAGTCGAGATCTGGAGCGCTGATGAGAGAGAAGATGCCGATACGGCGAAGATGATGAAAGACAAGTCGTTCACTGACAAGCTCAGGGAATTCGGCATATAGGTGGAGCCATGGAATTCGGACATGTACCCGTACTGTTTGACGAAGTAATGGAAGCCCTTGCCGTAAAGCCGGACGGCACATACGTGGACGGGACAACAGGCGGAGGAGGCCATTCATCGGGCATATGCGAAAGGCTTTCTGCGAAAGGTCATCTGGTAGCGGTCGACAGGGACACTGAAGCTCTGGCGGCGGCAGAAAAAAGACTTGAGCCGTATGGGTGCCGCAAGACCTTCGTCCATGCAAACTACAGCGATACCGCAGCGATAGAGGCTGCGGCGGGGGGCAAAGTCCAGGGCATACTGCTGGATCTGGGAGTCAGCTCCTATCAGCTTGATAATCCCGAAAGGGGCTTCTCGTATATGAATGACGCTCCTCTGGATATGAGGATGGATGCATCGGACAGGCTGACAGCATACGAAGTCGTCAACGGCTACAGCGAGGAAGATCTCGCAAGAATAATAAAGGATTACGGAGAAGAACGATGGGCCCGCAGGATAGCGGAATTCATCGTCAGAGAAAGAAAGTCCGCACCGATCGGATCGACGGACAGGCTGACAGAGATCATCAAAGCGGCTATACCGGCAAAAGCCAGGCGCACGGGACCACATCCGGCGAAGAGGACTTTTCAGGCTATAAGGATAGAAGTCAACGATGAACTCGGCCATTTGAGGGAAGCGGTAGAGAAACTGCCGGACCTTCTCGAAAGCGGCGGGAGGATAGCTATAATCACATTCCATTCTCTCGAAGACAGGATAGTCAAAACGGAATTCGAAAGAAGACTCGATCCGTGTACATGCCCGAAGGAATTTCCGGTATGCGTATGCGGGAAGAAAGCGGATGTAAAGAGAGTAACAAAAAAACCGGTCGTTCCGACGGAAGCGGAGACCTCGGAAAACCCGCGGGCAAGGAGCGCCAAGCTGAGGGTACTCGAAAAACTGTAACACACTTCATATTTCAGGGGATGCAAAGATGTCAAGGGAAGAAAGGATCATATTCGACAGAATACGCGCCGACAGGATAAGGGCGGACAGGAAAAGCCTGATCAAGTTTCTTGCAGTGGTCATGCTGGGAGTGTTCGTGCTGATAGGAATGAGATCCTACGGAGCGATCATCCAGCACGAGAACAACGTTCTCGCAGAGGAGAATGCGTACATCCAGGCGGAGATCGATTCCCTTAACAGTCAGATAGTCGAGGAGACAAAGGTCACCAAGATCGAGAGAGTAGCGACAGAGGACTTCGGGATGGTATATCCGACTCCTGAAAACTGCATCAGGCTCGGGGAAGGTGACGACGGTGACGGCGACAAGGGACTTGCAGACGCCATAAGGACCGAAGCATACAAATAGCAGAACAGCCAAGCGAAAACAGGCCACTGACCCGGAAACGGCTCGGTGGCATTTTTTTCCGGAAGAAATGTATCTGACTAAATACTGTAGCGCACTTTAAAACAGGCTACAAGATGTAGTATAATGTATCCGTATGTGTATGCCCTGACGGGAGAAAGATGAAGGCGGACAAGAAAAGAGAAAAACTGAAAAAGAAGAGTCAGGCCAAAAGGGACGCCGAAGCTGAACGCATCAGAAAAAAGGAAGAAGCTGAGACGAAAAAAGCCGCTGCGAAAGAATCCGGAAACGGCCGCAGCGGAGCGAAAAGGGACAAAAAGACAGAAAAGAAACGTGCTCAGCTCTACGAAAAAACCAATGCAGACCGCGTTACCATAAAGAACCGCAGAAGACTTGCGGCGGGTTTTGCTTTTATTCTTATCTGCATGAGCGCGCTTATACTGCGCATGGGATACTGGCAGATCTACAGGGCCGACGAACTCGCGACCATGGCCGCAGAGATGCAGAAGGTCGATACTGAGATAGATCCTGTCAGGGGCGCTATATATGACACGCAGATGACGACGCTTGCCGAGACGGTCACAGAGTATGAGCTCTATGCCTATACGCAGTACCTGTACAAAGACGAGAGCATCAGCGTCACCGACAAGGGTAAGACGCTCACGAAACTCTCCAGGATCACAGGCAAAGACAGAGAAGAGATAAGAAAGCTTCTTGAGGGAGAAGAGAACCTCGTCCTTCTGGCCGAGGGACTGACGAAGGAGCAGGTCGAACAGGCCGAGAAGGCATTCGGAAGCAATGTCACCGTCAAGACAAAGGCTGCGCGCTATTATCCGAACGGCGCTTTTGCCGCCCAGATACTCGGAGGCGTAAACGCCGATAACGCCGGACGCTCAGGCCTGGAGTACGAATACAATTCGACACTTGCCGGAGTCAAGGGCAGGACCGTAAGGATCACCGACAGCAACGGAGACACGCTCTCCAACAGCAAGACCCGGTACTACAAGCCGCAGAACGGCAACAGCGTGGTGACGACCATCGATTCGGTCATACAGCACTTCGTCGAGGACGCGCTCGAGACCGGCATGGATGATACCGGAGCAGATGCCATAACCTGCATAGTGATGAATCCAAGGACGGGCGACATACTTGCTATGGCAACATCACCTGAATACGACCCGAACAATTCATCCGAACCATCCGATCCTGATGAAAAAGAAAAATTCGAAAAGATGACCCCGGAGGAACAGACCGA
>CACYHM010000043.1 GCA_902774195.1 uncultured Eubacteriales bacterium | reverse complement strand
TTAGACTTTTGTCTTCATACCCTGAGGACGGACAGAAGAACACTTCGATGGAGAACCTCGGAGTCAAGCTCACTTTCAATCATCCTATCAATACGCCGGAGGTCAAGAAGGCCAATCTCGACAAGTTCGCGATCTACGATGAGGACGGCAAGGCTGTCCCGGTCGAGATCCTGTTCAGCGACAAGAACGACGGACTCGTGCTGGTGCTTGCGGACATAGACAAGGGCTTCACCGCAAAGAACAATTCCGAGAACAGGCTCGTCGTCAGCCCGGGAGTGACCGACAATGACGGCCGTGAGCTGGCAGATGAACAGACCATATCGTTCAGGACATACAACCAGAGGGTCAACAATATGGTCAACATGGTCATGATGTTCGTGATGTTCGGAGGCATCATGCTGCTCTCGGTCCGCCAGCAGAACAAAAAGGAGGAAGAGGAGGTCCCTAAGGACGCTCCTAAGGAGGCCGCGTTCAACCCGTACAGGGAAGCAAAGAGAACAGGCAAGACCATTGACGAAGTAAAGGCCGAACAGGCTAAAAAAGAGGAAAAGGAAGCTAAGAAAAAGGCCCGCAGAAAGAAAAAGACCGAGGAGCCTCAGGAAAAGAAGATCGAGAACTGCGCGCAGTATCTGAACAACGTATACCATGTGCACGCGCCGGCTCCGATCAGCAAAGAGGACAGATCGGTCGAGGCTCTGGCCGCAATGAGAAAAGAAGGAAAGGCTCCTAAACAGACAAGGACAAAGAGCAAGGGCAGTAAGGGGAACCAGAGAAAGAAATAGAAAACATATATAAGGGGAGCCGGTCTCCCCTGTTTTCATTGACTTTTTCGGAGGTCATCAGATGGATAACATCACGCTGAACGCGCACGCAAAAATCAATCTTTCGCTTGAGATCACGGGCAAAAGGCCCGACGGTTATCATGACATCGTCTCATTCATGCAGGGGATCGTTCTCAAAAAGCAACAAAATACAAACTGCCTCATTGCACTGTAAATGGCATTGTTGTATATTTATGTACGGATGCAAAAACAATCCCGACGGACATGGACAACCTTGCATTCAGGGCTGTCAAGGCATTCATGGACGCGATGGGCGGCGCCGATCCCGTAAAGTACGGGCTCACGGACCAGCTGCTCATAGATATCCGCAAAGACCTTCCGGTCTCGGCGGGTATAGGAGGCGGAAGCGCCAACGCGGCGGCCTGCCTTCTCGGACTCAACGAGATGACCGGCAGACCCTTCAGCCTGAGGCAGCTCATGGAGATAGGAGCGGGCTTCGGAGCTGACGTTCCGTTCTCGACTTTCATGAACGCATACCGCAACCGCGATGTGCTCGAAGATCTCGAGGGCATAGAAGAGGCGAGCGACGCCGCATGGACCTACGGCATCGGAGAGATAGTCGAAGCTGCAGAGAGCGTCCCGAAATATGTCATCATGGCAAATCCGGGTACTGCGGTGCTGACGAAGGCGGCCTATGAAGCGATGGATGCCATCGGTTATGCCGACGCAGGCAATGCCGGGAAGCGTCTGTTCGTCAACGACATGGAGAAGTACACGCTCATGGCAGACCCGAAGGCTGCGAATCTCCGTAAGTTCATGCAGGAAAGACTCGACGCCGAGGTGATCCTTATGAGCGGGAGCGGACCGACCATGGTCGCATACTATAATGACCTCGATAAGGCAGGCAAGGGGCTGGCCGCCTTCACCGAGCTGGCTGTAAATGACGCGTCGCTGAGGGCGTGGCTGACAGATACGGGCAGATAACACAAGGGGGGATTTATGACTGACATACAGCTTAAGGTACAGAAGCCGCTGAAGGATCTTGTATACCTCGAACTGAAGCATAAGATCCTGACAGGTGAGATCGTTTCCCAGACGAGACTGATGGAGATCGACCTGTCAGAGAAGATGAACGTGAGCAGGACTCCGATCAGAGAGGCCATCAAGAGGCTCGCGGACGACGGGCTCGTCAAGGTCGAGCCGAGGCGCGGCGCATATGTCGCCAACATCTCGATCAAGGATATGCTCGATGTGTTCGAAGTAAGGGAAGACATGGAAGGCTTTGTGGCAAAGCTGGCCTCACAGAGGATCACCGATGACGAAAGGCAGAAGCTCAGAGCCATCGCCCGCGAATACGAGCAGGCGATCGAGAAGGCCGATGACAAGGAGGTCATCATCGATCTCGATGAGAAGTTCCATAACTTCATCGTCAAGTGCAGCGGCAACGAGACGCTCAGCGAGCTCGTGAAGTATGTGCAGGAGCTTTCGCTCAGGTTCAGATATCTGTACTACGATGACTTCTCGCTGTATGAATCTACTGCCGAGCAGCATAACCGCATAATGGAGGCGATCAACGCCGGCCGCGATGAGGAGGCAAGGTCAGAGGCGGATGCTCACGTAAAAGCCCTGAAGGAATTCGTCTTCGAGCTTGGAAAGAAGATGGAAGCCATGGGCGACGCCGAATAGACAAAAAGAGATCAAACCAAAGCGGACATGATCACACGATCATGTCCGCCTTTTAAATTCCTGTATTGCCCGCCGGAGTAACGCTACTCGTCGGCCGAAGCGTTTGCAAGAGCCTCGAGTTCGGTCTTGATCTCCATCTCCTGGCCGTTCCTCTCGACCACGATAGTGACCGTGTCGCCTACCTCATGCTTTCTGACGATGCCGATAAACTCATTGCTGCTCTTGATCTCCTTGCCGTCGATGGAGACGATCCTGTCTTTCTCCTTGAAACCGGCCTTTTCTGCGTTCTCTCCGGTCACCTGCGCGATATATACGCCCGCCTTGTCGAGACCGTAGTACTGCGCGTTCTCTTCAGACACCTCGCTTATCACAACGCCGACTGCCGGTGTCGCTTTGGCCGAACTGCTGCCGCCGTTCTCGATCAGGTCGTTGATGATGCCGGAGACGTAGTTGATAGGAAGGGCAAACGCGAGGCCCTCGACTCCTACGGCCGATGCCTTGGATTCCACGATCCCGATGAGCTCGCCCCTGCCGTCAAAGAGGCCGCCGCCCGAGTTGCCTCCGTTGATGGCGGCATCGGTCTGGATCAGCGTGAGCGGAGTGCCTTCGATCGTGAGGTTGCGGTCAAGAGCGCTTATGATGCCTGCGGTCGCAGTGCCGCCGAGCTGTCCGAGAGGGTTTCCGATCGCCACAGCCAGGTCTCCTTCGTTGAGCTTGCTGCTGTCGCCTATGGTGACAGGGGTCAGATCCTTGGCGTCTATCTTGATCACGGCGATGTCGTTCATCGAATCGCTGCCGATGATGGTAGCGTTGTATGTATCGCCGTTGTGCAGCGTAACTTCGACTTTGTTCGCGCCTTCAATAACGTGATAATTCGTCGCTATATATCCGTCTTCCTTTACGATGACACCGGAGCCCGCGCCCTGTGTAAGCTCGAGCTGGCCCCACATTCCCTGAGACGTGCCCGACACTACGATCTCGACGACTGAGTCTTCGTTCTTCTGGATGATCTCGGCTACAGTCAGTTCGCTGCCCGTAGCGTGTCCGAGGTTGAGCTGCGAAAGTTCGGAATCGACACGCTCTTTTACTTTGCCGCCTCCGATGTTCGAGAAGAGGATGCCCGCTACGGCTCCGAGCATGGCGCTGACGATCATGGTTATTATCATGAAGGTAACGAGCATTCCGCGGGTAACGTATTTCTTTTCTTTCCTTGCCTTTTTCGGAGGGGTGCCTGCCTGCGCTGCATGAGCAGGTCCTTCGTGCGCCGCGTGGGCAGGCCCTTCATGTGCTGCATGAGCCGGCCCTTCGTATACCGGCGTCTCAGGAACAAAGTCTTCCTGATATGCTTCCGGTACCGCCGTAACAGCCGGCTCTACGATGGTCTCCGTCAGAGGAACATCGTCAGTCCCTGCAGAAGATCCCGCCGCCGGAACTGCGGCTGTTGTATCTTCCTTCCATTCAAAGGAAGGATCATCAAGTCTGATTATCGTTTTCCTGTCGTCCATTTGATCTCTCCTGAGGCGCCGGTACAGATGGCGCCGTTTTCTCTTTTTCCCGTACCCGCTAATTCTACAGCATTTATTCTAGATTTCAAATATGTTGTTATTGTGTCGATTGCGTCAAGTGTTCTATAATTATCGAGTTGGTAAAGTGACATGGAAACAATGAAAAAGAACGTCAATCTGAAGATAACAAGCACACAATATGTCGAGAACCTCAGACCGAGCGGCGAGGCCTTTCTTCGCGAGCTCGAAAAAGAGGATTCGCTCGAGATCTTCACCGAGGGCACGATGTATTCGAAGAACGACGCCACCTACATCACCTACGAGGAGTCGGAAGAGGCGGGACTCGCGGATACACGGACCCTGGTCAAGCTCGATGACGGCTCGATACGTATCCGCAGATACGGCAGGGACGGGGACGATGAAGGCATGGACATGACCCTCAGGCCGGGTATGATGAACATCACCAGGTACCATGTTCCTCCGCTGGCGTCGATGGACCTTGAGGTCTACACCAATAGTCTGGACGAAAGTCTGGATGAAGAGGGCTACGGGAAGATATTCGTGGATTACAGGATCAGATTCGACCGTTTCTATTCGAGACGCAACGTGCTCGAGATAGAAGTCATGCCGTCCTGATAATGCAGCGGATGATCAGAAGAAAGAAAAGGTTGGGGAAACATGCTTAAAGAAGGATTCAGCGCAGAAAAGTACATTGAAGAGCAGACAAAGTACATCCTTGAGAGGATAAGCAGCGGCGAGGGACGCCTTTACCTTGAGTTCGGAGGCAAGCTGGTCGAGGACAAGCACGCGATGAGAGTGCTGCCGGGCTTCGACGAAAATGCCAAGATCAAGCTTCTACAGAGGATGAAGGACCAGGCGGAGATCATCATCTGCATCTATGCGGGCGACATCGTCAAGAGCAAGACCCGCCAGGACTTCGGGATCACATACGATCTGGAGGTCATGAGGCTGATAGACGAGTTCAGGAGCTATGACCTCGAGGTGAACTCGGTGGTCGTGACCAGATACGAGGATGCTCCTTCGGTCAACCAGTTCATCGCCAAGCTCGAAAGGCGCGGGATCCGCACATACACCCACAATTACACCAAGGGCTATCCGACCGATGTCGACACCATCGTGTCCGAAGAGGGCTACGGCGCCAATCCGTATATCGAGGTGACAAAGCCCCTCATAGTCGTGACGGGCCCGGGCGGAGGCTCAGGCAAGCTGGCGACTTCGCTCTCGCAGGTCTACCATGAGTACAAGCGCGGCCGCAAGGCGAGATACGCCAAGTTCGAGACCTTCCCGGTCTGGAACCTGCCGCTCAAGCATCCGGTAAACATCGCGTACGAGGCGGCCACCGCTGACCTCAAGGATTTCAATATGATCGACCCGTTCCACCTCGAGGCGTACGGCCAGACAGCGGTCAACTACAACAGAGATGTTGACGCCTTCCCGGTGCTAAGGAGGATACTGCAGGCGATCACCGGCTCGGACGATGGCTACAAGTCCCCGACCGACATGGGAGTCAACAGGGTCGGATTCGCCATTACAGACGATGAGGTGTGCAAAGAGGCCGCAAGACAGGAGGTCGTCAGAAGATACCTGATCGCCGAGTGCTCGTACAGGAAGGGCACGATCGATGAGTCGACTCTCGAAAGGTGCAAGCTGCTGATGGAAGAGGTCGGAGCTACGAAGTACGACAGGCCGGCTGTCGAGGCTGCCGAGAACTATGCCGAGTTCAAGAGGAAGCAGAATCCGGAAAGATACGAGAACGTCGTAGTGTCCGCGCTGCAGCTGCCTGACGGGAGCATAGTCACAGGCAGATCATCGAGGAGGATGGTCGCTACCGCAGCGATGGTGCTGAACGCGATCAAGAAGCTCGCCGGCATACAGGACGACATGCTGATCATCTCGCCGACGATCTTCGAGAGCATGTCGAACACCAAGGCAAATGTTCTGCATGACAAGACGAGTCTCAATCTCGAAGAGGTCATCATGGCTCTGACTCTGACGGAGCTGACGAATCCGTTCGCCGAGCTTGCTCTCAGAGAGATACCGAATCTGAACGGCTGTGTGGCACACTGCACCGCCATTCTTTCGGAAAAGGACGAGCAGGCTGTGAAGGCTTTGGGGATCGACATAACATCGAATCCGGAATTTTCAAATAATAACTTGTATTCGATATAATTTTCAGTTATTATACGAGTTACAGAAGGGTTACAAAAGGGGAATCATCATATGCCGGGACACCGGCCGGGATGGTTCTCTTTTGCAGTCAGGAATCATTGTCAACGAGGAAGAACATGTACAAGAGAAACAGAAGACACAGATTGCTTACCGCGATAACTGTACTCGTATTGGTGCTCACGATGCTCGTATCGGGGGTATCTGCATTTGCTCTCACTCCTGAAAGTGAGGGCGATGGGAAGCTGCCGGCAGCATCAGAAACAAATGCCGGCGGTGATACCGGGAACAACGATACAGCTGCAAAAGGGCAGGACAGCAGTCCCGCGGGCGGGACGGACGGCAGCGCCGCAAACAGCGGAGCAGAGCAAACGGATGCCGCAGGGAAAAACAGCACAGGAGCGGATGACAAACAGCAGGCAGGTCAGCCGGGCACAGAGAAGACAGATCCGGTGCCTAAGGAAAGGAATGCCGGCAGGTCTCTCCTCGGAGCGCCCGGGAGCGGTACGCGATCAGCCGTAACAACATGGGATGAAATAAAAAATGCTGTGGAGACAGGCACCGATGATACTGTCACCATAAATGTAAGCCAGCTGAAAACAGGCCTTACTGCAGACGGCAAAACCGATTCGATAAAAGTAAACAGAGCCGTCACCATCAAAGGACAGTCCGACGTTACGACCATACTGCAGCCGGATAACGCTTCTTCTTCAGTAAAGACATACGAGCCTATGTTCATAGTGGAGAACGGCGGCAGCCTCACGCTCGGAGAAGATCTGACCATCAGCGGACAGACAGAACAGGGCGGATACAACAAGGTGACCAGGCAGCAGTTTGGCGGAGAAGCCGGCAGCGAGAAGGGATTCTTCGTCCAGGTGGAAAAGGGAGGAACTTTCACGCTGGCCGGAACTACACTTAAAGATCTTACAGCGGGCGAATGGGTAGCATACGGCGCGCCTGTCGTTTCACACGGCGGAACAGTAAACATAAAGAGCGGCGAAATAACACACAACACCATAGGTTACGCTGCAGATAACAGCAAGTCCGGAGAAAAATCCTTTAAGACCGGATTTGAAAGCGAAAGAGGAGATTTCGAAGAGGAGAAAGGCACGCTCATGGCAGAGTGGAGGAACACCGAGTCTGCAGGAGCGATGATACTCACGGACAAGTCCAGATGTACCATCTCAGGCGGCACTATCAGCCAGAACCGCGGAGATACGGGCGCTATAGTCCTTCAGGGTCTGCCGGACAATAAAGGAGACACGGTCGTATGCAGCGACGAGAACAGGTCAACGCTTCTGATCAGCGGCGGAGAGATAAGCAGTAATGCCGGGGTCCATCACGCGGGAGCTGTTTACGTGTTCAACGGTGCGCACTGCCAGATGGAAGGCGGCGAGGTAAACGACAACTTCGCGTGGATGAAGGGCGGAGCTTTCTGGATCAGCGAGGAAGTGTATGCGTCTCAGACTGTCAGCAAGGAAGTCCCGAAAGAAGGGGAAACAAGAAGCGTCAAAACAGGAAACGCTGCATTTGTCCTTGTAGACGGAACTATCCACAATAACATGGCCATAAAGCGCGGCGGCGGAATACAGGTGCAGTCCAGCCATGTCGCACTGGTCGGAGGAACCATCAGCAAGAACGTTGCCCGCGAGCTTGGAGGCGGGATATACCTTGAGGGTGATCCGGGAAGACCGTTCCAGATGTATGTTCCGCAGGGGGTCATCACCAACAACAAGGCCACGATAGTACAGGGTACTGACGGAGCCAGGCTGAAGAGGATCTTTTACGGAAACGGTCTCAAAAACGATAATACCTTCGTCAACAACATAAGGGACAACGGTGGAGAACCACGAACCCCGGGAGACAGCACCGGCGGAGATCCTACCGGAAATGACAGCGGAATAAGAGGCTTCTGGGGAGACTACGGCGACGGAGGAGGGCTGTGGCTCTGTGCGTACGGCGGTACTGCGACCTTCGATATCAGGGACAACGACCACGATGTCACGATAAGGGGCAATAAGATCTCCGGAAAAAGAAGCTTCGGAGGGACGGACGTATTCGTAAGGAATGCGGCTACAGACGCCGGAAACGGCATCAACGTATATCACCTCGGTGCGAACAATCACTTTATAAACGAGGATGATTCTGATGAGATCCCTATCGATTCCCACAGGCTGTATAATGGACCGCTGAAGCTGAAGAACAAGAATACAAGCACCTCAATAGAGCATGGAGGCGTAAAGATAACAGAAAACGTCGCATCGTGCGGAGGAGGGATCGCTGCGAACGGGAATGTGGTCTTCGGAGCTCCGGACAGCACTTACAGAGGAGGTGCGTCGATAAGGATAACAAAGAAATGGGCTGAGGCGGTTCAGGGCACAAAGCCTGTGATACTCAAGCTGTATGTGGAAATCGAGGGAAAAGAGATCCCTGCGGATGACCTCACGGCGAAGGGATAT
>CACYHM010000042.1 GCA_902774195.1 uncultured Eubacteriales bacterium | reverse complement strand
GACTTCTTCGTTTTCGTGATCTTCGCTTTTACGGTATCGCCGGGCACTGCGCTGAAGCACACTTTCCGGCTGCCTTCCGGAGCGGCCGTCCCTGCGGCAGTCCCACTCACAAAAACGGCACAGCCTTCGCATCTGCCGAAAGCTCTGCCGTCGTCGAGCATGTCTTCTATCTTAAGTTCGATGATCTGCCCTTTTTCCATATTGTTCTCCTTTTTTAGGCCTGCGGCTCATTCTCCTTCGGCGAGAGCGCGGAGCTTCGCGAAGCGCTTGCTGACGGCCGCCTTGCCGAGCGGCGGCGTCAGCGCCTCACCGATCTCGGTGAGGCTCGCCTCAGGCTTGTACAGCCTCAGGTACGCGACTTCCTTGAGCGGCGCCGGCAGCGTCCTCAGGCCCTGAGTCCAGAACGGCGAAGCCGGGTCGGATATCTCATCCGCTTCAGCCTGCCTTCCTGTCTCGGCCGAGGCTATGACCCTCAGCCACTCCTTCTGCTCCTCTGCCGCTGACAGTGTCCTGTCAACGTTCGCATAGTCGCAGTTTATCTTGCGCATTATGTCGCCGTGCATCTCCTTGCTGACCCTTATGCTCTCGAGCTCGAGCATGGCATCGTCCGCTCCGATGATGCCCAGCATGTCGCTGATGTACGACGCCTTCTTCATGTATACTATCCAGTTCTCGCCCCGCTTCGTCACGTTTGCCGAAAGGTCGACGAACGAGCCTATGAGCTTTTTCAGGTCGAGCGCGGTCTGCTCCTTGTCGAGCACGAATTCGAGGTGATAGCTCTTCTTCGGATCGGACATGGTGCCGCAGCTGAGGAACATTCCTCTGAGGTATGACCTCTTGCAGCACTTCGACTTGACCACGGGCGGGTATATGCCGTCGCTGAAGTAGTCGTCTCCCTCGCGTATGAGTATCATGCCGGTCTCGCGCAGGATCTGCATCGATTTCTGGTCGGGGCTTATGCTGAGGTAGTAGGTGTTGCGGCCCTTTCTGCCCTGGCTCCCCGGCCTGAGCGATGCTCCTATGCCTATGTCTATCCTGTTTCTGAAATACGACTCGATCAGCACCTTGAAGTGCCTTGCCGTCGCGGCGCTCTCTGTAGAAGCCACAATAGCAAAACTGCCGCCGGTGAGCCGGACCGATCCCGATGCTCTCAGGAATCCCGCGATCTCCGCCAGCATGCAGCACTTTCTGGAAGCTTCTGTCCTCGCCAGTTCACTCTTTACATCAGATGAGAACGACATACGTCACCTGGCCTTGTTCTGCAGGTCGAGGTCTCTGTGCTTGATCCTGACCCTCAATCCGTCCTTTTTGAACTCCTCGGCGACCGCGTTGGCGATTGCGACCGATCTGTGATGTCCGCCGGTGCAGCCGAAGGCGATGTTCAGATGGTACTTGCCTTCGTTCATGTAGCCGCCGGCCATCTCCGTCAGCAGGTCGTGCACGGAGGCGACGAACTTATCCGCCAGCTCGCTCCTGAAGATGTAGTCCCTGACCTTGCGGTTGTTGCCGGTCAGTTTCTTGAGGCTCGGCACATAGTACGGATTAGGCAGGAACCTCACATCGAACATGACGTCCGCCTCGCTCGGTATGCCGTACTTGAAGCCGAAGGAGCTTATATTGACAGCGAAATTCGACGAGCCCCTGCCGCCGAATATCATGCGGTCGAGCTCGGAATACATCTCGGCGACCTTGAGATTGGTCGTGTCGAGTATGAAATCCGCTTTCTTTCGTATCGGCTTGAGCTGGAGACCTTCCTTTTCAATGACATCGAGGCTGGCCTCGCCTCCGGTGAGAGGATGGCTCCTTCTGACCTCGTTGAACCTCCTGACTATCTCGGCCGGCGATGCCTCTATGAATATGACCGTGAGTTCTATGTCCTCTCTTTCCCTGAGGCGGTCTATGGTCTGAGAGAGATCATCGAAGAAGCTGCCGCTCCTCAGGTCCGTCACGAAGGCGACCTTGTCCACGCGCCCGCTGTCCGCCGACGCCATCTCGAGAAAGCTGCCTATGAGGGCCGGCGGCATGTTGTCGACACAGTAATAGCCCTGGTCCTCGAACCAGTCGGCTGCTCTGCTCCTGCCCGCTCCGGACATGCCTGTTATTATCACGACCTTCATCTCAGTTTCCTCTCCGATTCTCTCACTTTATCTCTTCTATGTTCACTATCCTCGCCGGATCGATCCCGGCATCGAGCGCCAGCGCCATGGTCTCGGCATATCTTCCGACATGCACCGGCTTGTGCGCGTCGCTGCTTATGGCGAAGCTGACGTCGTACTGCTTATATATCTGCAGGTCGTCCCTGTCGGGGTGACGGTGCCTCGCGTTTATCTCGACCAGTGTGCCGGTCTCTTCGCAGGCCTTCGCCACGGCGTGCTCATCTATGTATGCCTTGTCGCCCGGATGTGTAAGTATGTATACGTCGTTGCTCTTAAGCGCCTTTATGATGCGCTCCGTGTTCTGCTTTCTGAGCTTCTCGCGCACGAACGCCGGGCACGGAAGGCGGAACGACAGCCAGTTGGCGATCATATGGCAGTTCGGCACGTAGTGGTAGCCCGCATTCACGAAGTCGAATCTATCGAAATCTTCAGGGGCGACATCGAGCCCGTTAGGAGTGTCGACTATGTCGGCTTCGACGCCGAGCTTTATCTCGAGGCCTGTCAGCTCCTTCAGCGCCGCTGCTATGTCAGCCCTCATCTGCGGGAGCTTCTTCAGGCTCAGCCCGTAGAAGTCCGTCGGTCCGTGATCGGTTATCGCTACAAGCTTAAGGCCTTTTTCGGCTGCGGCTCTTGCGTTGTCGATTATACGGCCCTTGCCGTGCAGGTACGGACCCACTCTCGAGTAGATCGTGTGCGTGTGGTTATCGCTTATCAGTCTGTATCAGTCTGTATTTCTTTTTTATCTCTTCAAGTGTCATAAGCATCACAGGCTGCAGTTTATCAGCCTGACCTCCGGTTCGAGCATTATGCCCGAGTCCTCAAATACCTTTTCCCTTACATGTCTCATGACGGCGAGCACATCTTCTGTCGTAGCGCCGCCCTTGTTTATGACAAAGCCGGCGTGCTTTTCGGAGACCTCCGCTCCGCCGGCCCTGTATCCTTTCAGTCCGGACTCCTCGATCAGAGCCGCGGCGTAGCCTCCTACCGGCCTTTTGAAGGTGCTTCCCGCGCTCGGGAAGTTCACTGGCTGTTTGGCGCTGCGCTTTGCCGCAAGCTCGGCTACTCTGGCAGCGATGGCCTCAGGCTCGTCCTTTCTGAGTCTCAGGACTGCCGAGAGTATTATCATATCTCCTTTTTCAGCCGCGCTGTGCCTGTAGGAGAAATCCATATCTTCGCTGCTCAGGGTCCCGGCCCCGCTGCCGTCAGCGTTCATGACCCTGACGCTTTCGACTACGTCCTTCATCTCGCCTCCGTAGGCGCCCGCGTTCATGAAGACTGCTCCGCCTATACTGCCAGGTATGCCGCTCGCGAACTCGAAGCCGGACAGGCCCCTGCCGGTCGGTATGCCGCTCGCGAACTCGAAGCCGGACAGGCCCCTGCCGGTCAGGAATACGCTGGCCGACGACATGAGTCTCGCCGCCCCCACGCGCACCAGGCACGGATCCTCTTCATCCTGCTCTATCATCTCGAAGTCTCCTCCGAGCTTTACTATGACGCCCGGATATCCCTCGTCAGCGACGAGAAGATTCGAGCCGTTTCCTATGAGCATATGCTCAGCTCCGGTCTCAGCCAGAGCTGAAAGCACCGCCGAAAGCTCGTCTTCGTTTACCGTCACGGCAAAAGCCGCGGCAGGGCCTCCCGTGCGGAACGATGTATGCAGTTCCATCGGCTCATCCCTGCGAAGACGCTCTTCAGGGATGAGGCCGCTTATCTTTTCAATAGCTTCTCTGACTTCTTCTGTTATCATTCTTTTTTTGTTTCTGCCTTTGTTTCTGTTTTCTTTTCTGTTTTCGTTTTCGTTTCTGTTTCTTTTCCGGTCTTTATTTCTGTCTTTGCTTCTGTTTCAGTTTTTGTTTCTCTTTTCTTCTTCGATCTTTTCAGTAAGGAGCCCTTCTTTTTACCGGCAGACTCTATCTCGAGCTCCTCTTCATCTATGCCGAACGGTTCGAGGCTGTAGTAATCCGTCGTGGCCGTGGCCTTTTCTTTCTGCTTCAGCTGCCTGATCGTGAGCTTGTCGATGTATCTGTAGATCACAGCGAACACCGGCACACCCAGCAGCATGCCCGTGAATCCGAAGAGGCCTCCGCCGATGAGCACAGCGAGCAGCACCCAGAAGCTGCCGATACCTATCGCGTTGCCCATGACCTTAGGCCCGATCACGTTGCCGTCTATCTGCTGTATGATGAGTATGATGATCACGAAATACAGAGCCTTCACAGGATCTTCAGTCAGCAGCAGCACTATCGAAGGCACGGCTCCGATGAAAGGTCCGAAGAACGGTATGACGTTCGTTACACCGACTATCACGCTGATCATCAGGGCGAACGGTATGTCCGTTATCTTGAGCACTATGTAGGTCAGCACTCCGATTATGAACGAGTCGATAATCCTGCCTACGATGAAGCCGATGAAGGTCTCATTGACGATGTCAGCGAATTCGTAGAGCCTGTCCTTTCTCTTGTTGCCGCATGTCGCCGCGACGATCTTGCGGCATATTGCGAAGAGCCTTTCCTTGTAGTTGAGAAGGTAGACCATGATCAGCAGTCCGATGAATGCGTTCAGCACGTACTTCACGGCTGTCGTGACTCCGGACGAGATCATCGTGGCTATGTTCATGGCGTTGCCGTCGAGTATGTGCTCGCGGACCCAGTTGATGATGTCGGTAGTTCCGACGTTCGCCACGTTGTTGACCCACTTCGAAAGCGAAGGTATATGCGTTACGTGCACCTCGAGCCAGCGGGCCAGCGCCGTAAGCCTCTGAGGCAGCGTGTTCACCAGCTCGATTATGGTCTGGATGAGCTGAGGCACCACGAAGTATATCAGCAGTCCGGCGACTCCGACGACCAGCACTACGCATGCCAGCGAAGCCATCGCTCTTGCCGCGGCCAGCAGCTTGCGCCTTTCCGAGGCATCGACCTCGAGCGGATGCACGTCATCGTGCAGAAGAGTGGCCCCCACCGAGAAGCCCGGTTTCTGAGCGCTGATGACCATCCTCTTGTACAGGTATTTCACGCATTTGTTGTATACCGGGCAGAGTATGAATGCCAGTATGATGCCGATGTATACAGGAGCGAGGGTGCTGTTCACCTTCTCAAAGCCAACGGAGAACTGGTTCCTTCTTATCCAGTTGTCGAACACTATAAGGACCGCGCCGCTTACAAGCACCACTATGCCTGCTTTTGTATATGGGCTGTCCTTGAACTTTTTGAACATCAGCTTCCTCCGTTACTCAGCCTGTTTGCTGCTTTCTTCTCCGCTGCCGCTCTCCCGGAACAGTGTCCCTGCAAGAGCGCTTTCGTCATCCTTTTCGCCGTTCCACGACGAGTCGAGCTCGTTGTAATGAGAGTATGTCGTCACCCCTACAGCGCTGACTCCCTCGTTTTTGCGGCCCCACCTCGAGGTAAGGGTCTCTATGTAGAACATGTACTTCGTCTCCCCCGCCTGGACCACGATCCTCTCAGCCACGTCTATCCGGCCTTTTTTGTCAGCCTCAGTGCTGAGGCTCCCCGCTCCGTAGGACAGAGCGGTATCGAAGTTCGCGTTTCTCCAGTCAGCGAAGCGCATCACCTCTTCGGCTCCCGCTTCGTCTCCGACCAGTTTTGTGAGTTTCTTCATATTGCCCGACCTGAGCGCCTTTATTACCTTTTCTGAATTCTTCGCCGAAAACTCTGCCATGCTGTGAAAATCCACCTGGTCGAACGACTCGTTCGCGCGGCGTGTATTGAATGTCTTTACTTCCGTAAAAGCAAAAACGCACACAAAGAGTACTGCCAGAAACAGCAGGAATATCTTTACGCCCGTGTTCTTACCTTTTTTCTTTGTGCTCAAAGTTTTGCTCCCGTTTTTTCTACAAATTAATAATATAGCATTTGTCCTTGCTTGTCTAATGCTGTATAGTGTATGTGATGGAAAAAAATGACACAAGATATACACAGGATGATGAAATAAGGGCGCAGATCCGCGAGAGGAAAAAGCGCGCTGCTTTCAAGCGCCGCTGTATCTCGGCTGTGATCGCCGTCCTGCTCGTTACAGGCCTTGCCGCGGGGCTCGGCTACCTTACGGGCAGGGGCATCTATTCCGTCACCACAAGGACTCCTGTCAGCACGGCCGACGAAAGCGTCCCTCTGGTCAAGACCGCGGTCTCGCAGCTCGGCAACGAGGGCGGAGAGCCGTACTGGACATGGTACGATTTCGACTACCGCGTCGAGTGGTGCGGGTGCTTCGTATCGTGGTGCGAGGACAAATGCGGCCTGATCGAAGCCGGCAAGGCGCCTAAGTTCGCCATGGTCGGCGACGGCGCTTCGTGGTTCGAAAACAAGAAGCAATGGATCGGCGGCGACGGCACACCGTCGCCCGGCGACCTCATATTCTTCGACTGGGACAGGGACGGAGTCTACGATCATGTCGGGATAGTCAGCGCGGCAGATGATGAGCTCGTCTTTACCATTGAAGGCAACTCCTCTGACCTCGTCCGCCAGAAGCGCTACGCTCTCGGCAGTCCTGTCATCGCCGGTTACGGGCATATAGTCCCGTGACGGGTTATTCGCGTCATTGCTGTAGCAAGTCCCCGGGATTTGCTGTAGAATTGGACTGTTCAATTCATAATAGATCGGAGAACTGTTTTTATGGCAGGAGCAAAAGTCAGAAGCGCGATCGCGCTCTGCAAAACAGCAAATAAGATAGGCTCGCTCGCGGGACGCGGCAGCAGCATGCCGGGAAGTCTGGCGCTAAAGCTGTGTCCGGACATACTCTCGCGCATCGAGCTTCCGGAGACGGTCATTGCCGTGACGGGATCGAACGGCAAGACTTCGACCGTCGAGATGATAGCTCACATACTGACCGAGAACGGACTTTCAGTCGCGTGGAACAAAGCGGGATCCAACCAGACCGAGGGCGTGGCGACATGCCTTCTCTGCGACTGCACGGCGGACGGCAGGGTAAAGAGCGATGTGGTGCTGCTCGAAAGCGATGAACGCTTCGCGCGCCACACTTTCAGATACTTCCACCCGAAGTACTACGTCATCACGAATCTCTACCGCGACCAGATGACGAGAAACGGTCATCCTGAGTGGGCGCACCGCGTCATAAGAGAGAGCATATATGACGATATGCACCTCATACTGAACGCAGATGACCCGCAGATCGCCGACTACGGCTTCGGACGCGATGATGTGACATGGTTCGGCGCTGATCACCTCGCCGAAGATACCGCAGAGAACACCACGCGCTACGATGACGGCGCGTTCTGTCCTGCCTGCGGCGCCAGGATGGAGTACGAATACTATCATTACAATCATGCGGGCAAATACCGCTGCACGGAGTGCGGCTTCCACCGTCCGGACACGGATGTGACGATCACGGACGCCGACTACGAAGCGCAGCAGATAACCATAAACGGCAAATACAAGGTGCATCTTCCTTTCAGCAACATAGCGTACTGCTACAACACGCTGGCGGCCTTCGCGGCATGCGAAAAGGCGGGAGTCGCGCCTGAAAAGATAATCGAAGCCATGGAGGGCTTCATCTCGCACAGCAAGCGTGTCGAGAGCTTCCGCGTGAACGGCAAGCCGGGATATCTGCTCGTGTCCAAGCACGAGAATTCCGTGGCCTACGACAGAGCGATCGAGACGGCGGCCAGAGACAGGCGGTCAAGCTCCGTCATGGTCATAGTCGACGAGATAAGCCGAAAGTACTTCACGAGCGAAACTTCATGGATCTGGGACATCGACTTCGAGAAGCTGAACGTTCCGCAGGTGAAGCAGATCATACTGGCCGGCCTGTACTGCTGGGATCTGGATACCAGGTTCGAGGTGACGGGCATACCGAAAGACCGGATCGTTGTCTGCGAGGACCTCTCGGAGGCGGCGCGCATAATGGGCGAGGCGGACACGGAGTGCTTCTATGTCATGACCTGCTTCGTCGATCAGATCAAGTTCAGGGCACTTAAGGAAGTCGAAGAGACGGGAGAGTGATCAGGTGAGCGTAAAGATACTTCATTTATTCCATGATCTCATGAACCTCTACGGAGATTACGGCAACGTGGTCATGCTCCGGAAAAGGCTCGAAGAACTCGGCATGGAGGTCAGGGTCGACCGCAGGAGCGCATCGGATGTCCTCTTTGACGGAACTTCGTACGACTTCATCTACTGCGGAGCGGGCACGGAGAAAAAGCGCGACAAGGCGCTAGGTCTTCTTTCGGCCGAAAAGGACGCCCTGAAGGATGCCATCGAAGGCGGCACGCATGTTCTGTTCACCGGAAACTCCTGGGAGATGCTCGGAAAGAGCATACGCACAGTGGACGGCGAAGACACCGCAGGGCTCGGCATATTCGATTACGTCACATCCGAGACGGACACGAGGATCACGCACGACATCGTCGCCGAGACGGATCTTCTGGACAGACCTGTCGTCGGATTCGTCAACAAGTGCGGCAGCGTGACGGATGTGAAGACGCCTCTTTTCACGAAGCTCATCCTCGGGCCGGGAAACTCCGAAGGCTCGGACTCTGAAGGCTTCAGATACAGGAATTTCTGCGGGACCGAGCTCATCGGACCGCTGCTTGTGAAGAACCCTCACATGATGGACATGTATCTGAGGGAGCTTTGCGGCGAAAAGTATAAAAAGGCCGGACACGGTTCGGCAGAGAAGGCCTACGAGGTCACGCTCAAGGCTCTTCTGGAAAGATAAGGGAACTGCCATGAACAAAGCGATGTTTCTGATAAAAAAAATAGCAGGCATGGATTATGCCAACCTCTTCAGGACTGTACGTACAGCCCACGAGAGGAGCGGCAAACCATCCCCGCTTCTGTTTGCAGACATAGTTTACTGCGGATTCAGATATTCCGCAGGCCATACCGACTACCTTCAGGCCGAGATGTACGATCTTGACCGCAGCCAGCGCGAGAGCGTCATAACCTCCGGCGTGAGCAACAGCTTCGTAGCCAGGTTCAATGACCCGGAGTACAGCCGCTTCTTTCAGAGCAAGGCTGAATTCAACAAAAAATTCAGCCGCTTCATAAAACGCGACTGGATGTACATAGACGGCGTCCTCTCGCGCGAGAGGTACGATGAGTTCGTCAAAGACAAGGATGTCATCATCGTGAAGCCGGTCGACGGCTCCGGCGGCGAAGGTGTCGAAAAGTTAGAAGTGAAGGACGGCACATACGAAAAGGTCCGCAGCCGCATACCTTGTCTAGTCGAAGAAGCGATAGTCCAGTGCAAAGAGATAGCGGCGCTCAATCCTACGAGCGTCAACACGATCAGGCCTCTGACCTTCGTCAGGGATGACGGAGCGGTCATGCTCGCGGCATACCTCAGGATAGGAAGAGGCGGCGTCGTGGACAATTTCTGCGGAGGAGGCATGGTCTGCCCTATCAATATCGATACCGGCGTAATAGAATATCCGGCTGTCGACGGAGAAAACAATGTATACGATGTCCACCCGGAGACGGGCGTGCCGATCGTAGGCTTCAGGATCCCGCACTTTGACGAGATAAAGCGTCTGGTGCTCGAGGCGGCGGCGGTCGTCCCTCAGGTCCGCTACGTCGGATGGGACATCGCGGTCACCGACTACGGTCTTGAGATGATCGAAGGAAACGAATACCCGTCACACCCGTTCTTCAATTTCAGGGCGCATCATCCTGACGGATACAGCCTGAGACACGATTTCGAGAAGAAGATGGGAATCTAGTCCTTCTGGCTGTGATCTCTTGCGAGCAGCGCGGCGCCGTACGCTCCGGCGAATCTGCCGAGCGGCATCGCGTGGGCTGTCTGTCCGAGCTTCTTCGAAAGAAGGCTTGCGAAGAATTCGTTGTCGCTGAATCCTCCCGTGATGATCACAGTGTCCTGGAGTTCCTTTCTCTGGACGAGCGTCGTGACCTTCAGGGCCACCGAGTCTATGACTCCCGCTGCGAGATCCTCGCGGCTCCTGCCCTCGCCCATGTAGTTGATGACCTCCGACTCAGCGAACACCGTGCAGAGCGAACTGATCGCTATAGGCTCGCCTACCTGGGCGAGCTCGAAAAGCTCCTCTATGGTGACTCCGAGCCTGTTGGCCATTACCTCTATGAACTTGCCGGTCCCGGCGGCGCATTTGTCATTCATCAGAAAGTCCACCGGCTTCCCGTTCACTACGTTGATGTACTTGGTATCCTGGCCGCCTATATCCACGATGGTGCAGTCCCGGCCTATCATCTCGTAGCCTCCCCTGCCGTGGCATGTGATCTCGGTGATGACCTCGTCGGCATATTCGACGCTGATCCTGCCATAGCCGGTCGCGACTATTGCGGCATCCGAAAGATCGCCGTATTTTTTTTCGAGATCTTCTCTGATGATGCCGGCCGTGATCTTGCTGTTCCACCCTGTAGGCAGCACCTCGTAAACGTTCTCTTTGCCCTCTTCGAGTATGCAGACCTTCGAAGCGGTCGAACCTATATCTATCCCTATGTATTTCTTGCCCATTTTTCTGTTCCTCTGATCCACTAGCCGTATTTGTGGCGGGTGTTATCGAATGTATTGTTGAGTCCGCTGATCGACAGATACGCCAGATGATCTTCTTCTGCGATCTCCTTTATCCTGTCAACATCCTCTCCGTGTACCAGAAGCGACACGCCGCAGCACACCGAAAGCTCTCTCGGCGTCGGGCTTATCTGAGCATACATGCCCCTGCCCTTCAGCGCCCTGTACATAGCGGTCGCATCCGTATGATTCTGAAATAAGATGTAATAGTGTAAGTATTCTGCCATTCAGATGGCTCCTCTAATAATTATGGGGCGGAAAAATCTCCGCCCCATATTTTAATACGTGCCGCAGTCTGCGCGCAAGAGTCTGCATTAACCGAGCATCTCGATGAATGCGCCGATCCTTGTCTTGAGCTGCTGTGCATCGTTGTCCGTGTAGTCGGTCTCGAGTCCGAGGAACGGGATGCCCTCTGCCTTGCATCTCTCTTCGAGGCTTCTTCCCTCGATATCGTATGTCTGGCAGAACATGAGGTTGACGTCGATGACTCCGTCGGCCTTGCTGTCCTTGGCGAGTCTGATGACATCGTCAGCTCTTGCAGTGTTCGGTGTGAAGCATGCGCAGTTGATGCCCATGTATCTGTTGGCGATGTTCTGTACCATCTCGTCGAG
>CACYHM010000041.1 GCA_902774195.1 uncultured Eubacteriales bacterium | reverse complement strand
TGTCAGGGAGTTCTTGAAGATCTGCTCGAATCCGAGGAACTTGATGATTCCAGGATATACGTTTGGAGCGAATCTCAGACCGCCCTTGTAAGGTCCGATAGCGCTGCTGAACTGATATCTGTAGCCCTTGTTGACCTGGACTTTGCCATTGTCGTCAACCCAAACTACTCTGAAGGTAACTCCTCTTTCAGGCTCAACGAGTCTCTCAAGAAGTGCAGTTGCTTCATACTCAGGATGCTTTTCAACAACCGGCTTGAGGGAAGTAAGAACTTCTTCTACAGTCTGATGGAACTCAAGCTCGCCAGGATTGTTCTTCTTGCACTGCTCGATGACTCTTTCTACATAATTTGCCATTGGTATCACTCTCCTTAAATAAAGCTTTATTGTCTCGGGCATACCATCGCCCGCAAATAAATTGTAACACCGCGATATAAAAAGTCAACCGAAAAGGTCCGCCCCGTCAGTGTATTTTATGTGAAAAAAACGAGCCAGAAGAAACGGTCCTTTCTGACTCATTCCGTATTACATATGAAGCGCTTCGGACGCTGCGAAGAGCCACAGGTATGACTCTGAAACATCCCTGCCCGTGCCCTTTTTCACGGCCTCGCTGTACAGCTCGATCTGGACCCTGTATTCATCCCTGAGACGGGCAAGTTCTTCTTCGCGCGGCCTGCGCGGATCCATATAGTTCGACTTGTAATCGACAAGGACCATTTCTCCGTCCTCTTCGAAGCAGCAGTCGATGACGCCCTGCACGAGCATCTCCCGGCCTCCCCGCTCCGTCTTCAGAGTGAAAGGCTTTTCCTTCATGAGAGTCCCCGCCTTTGCCGCCCTGACGGCCCTTCGGCCTATATCCTGAGCAAAGAAGTCCGCAACTTTCGAAAGATCGAGCGAGCGGTACACATCCTCTTCGATTGCGTCGCGGTCCCTGAGGAACTCCGCCCTCTCTTTTATGTAGGCCTCGTCGATGACGCCGTCCCCGCCGCAGACCCTGCCGAAGTCGATGAATTCCATTATCCTGTGATAGGCGATGCCGACATCCGCAGCCGTGCGCTCGTTTATATCCCAGAGCCTCACGACCTCGTCATCCGCTTTCGACACCTTCACTTCAGCTTCAGCTTCTTCCGCCGCCTTCGCCTTCTCGTTCTCCTCTTTACGGACCGCGCTCACGGACCACTTGGCCTTTGCCGTCAGCTCATCCTCGTAAGGGTATCTGTACGTGAATCTCCTGTCTATCTCTTCGTACAGCTTCTTCTCTTCTGCCGTAAGCTCCCTGCCGGCAAGCCTTCCCAGGCTGCCCCGTGCGCTGCTTTCAGGTCTCTTCCCGGCGCGCTCAAGAGGCGATACCCGGCACGTGTTGAATCCCGACCTGAGAACGCCTCTCATCGCTTTGAGATAATTCCCCGGATTCGGAGTATATTTTTCAAGTTCTTCTTCGCTGCTGGCAGTGCCTACCAGATACAGCCTGTTCCTGGCTCTTGTCATTGCGACATAAAGGAGTCTCAGTTCTTCTCTGTATTCGTCTCTTTTCGTGTCTTCCGTGATCGCGCGCTGCAGCAGGGTCGATCTCCAGAATCTCCTTTCCGGATCGACGTACGGCATGCCCACTCCAATGTCCGAACTGAAGCTGAACTTCATCTCGTTTGAAGAGAAATTGAACCTGTGGCCGAGTCCTCCGACTATAACGAACGGGAACTCCAGGCCCTTGCTCTTGTGTATAGTGGATATCCTCACCACGTCATCGTCTCTGCCGGCCATGGAAGTCTGTCCGTTCTTGATCTTTTTGCTGCGCAGCACATCGAGGAACGTGATGAACGAGCTGAGCGAGGCTATGCGGTCCTTGCTGAACGCGGCAGCCCTGTCGGCGAGATACCTCAGGTTTGCCTGTCTGCGGGCTCCTCCGCTCATGGCTCCGGCCATCCTGTAATAGCCCGAGTCCACCAGCACCTTCCATACGAAGTCATCGAGAGGGAGCATGCGCGAGAGCATCCTCCATTCGAGCATCTTCGACCGGGCTTCTCTCACCCTGTCCCTGAGTCCTCCCTCAGGGCCGTCATCTGCATAGCGCGTGAAGGCTTCCCAGTACGGGATCCTTCTGTCTCCGCAGTCTATCCTTATTCGTGCGAGTTCTTCGGGCCCGAAACCGAATACCTCCGAGTGGAGGACGGCGATGAGAGGCACGTCCCGCTTCATGTTGTCGATGCACTGCAGCAGCGACATGGCGATGCTTATCTCTACCGTATCGAAGTAATCTTCGGAATCCTCTATATGCGGTTCGATCGACCTCTCCCTCAAGGCGCGGCTGACGATCTCGCCTCTGACGCTGACGGCTCTCAGGAGTATAACGATGTCTCTGGCCCCGGCTTTCCGCACGGTCTGTGTCTTCGTATCGAAGAATTCCGTACCGATTATCGAAGCAGCAAGTTCAGCGATGTACGCAGCCTCGGCTTCCTCTTTGCTGAGCTCGGCGATCTCTGTGTCTGCAGCTTCTTCAGTTTCTTCGTCTTCTCCGCTTTCACCGTCATCTATGAGAAGATGCACTTCGGGCATGAAATCGTATTCATCCGGGAATTCCGGGACGCCCCTGTACAGGCGGGCTTTTTCGTCGTAGCCCTCCATGATGCTTTCGAATACATGGTTGATATATCTGATCGTTCTTTCGTTGGTCCTGTAGTTCGTGCCCAGATCTATGACTATGCCGTCTTTCTCTTCAGGACTGCTGTATTTTGCGTAAAGCCTTTCGAATATGGCAGGCTCCGCCTGTCTGAACCTGTATATGCTCTGCTTTACATCGCCCACCCTGAACACGTTGTCAGGCCGCGATACACGGCTTATGAGACGCTCCTGTATATTGTTCGTGTCCTGGTATTCGTCCACGAAGATATATCTGAATCTTTTGCGCAGCACCTCCGCCGCAGCATCGTTTTTGAGTATCTGCACCGCATAGTGTTCCTGGTCGGCGAAGTCCATCACCTTCCGGGCGCGTTTCTTTGCCTCGTACCTCTTTTCGAATTCCTCGAGCAGATGTATGTAATATACGGTATATGCGTATGTCGCATCCATCTCTTCGAGCCTTGTCTCAAAGTCAGGCAGCAGGTATCTGTTCCTGAAGCCGTCGATCTGCTTTTTGATGTCGTCCCTGATCGACTTGACCTCGGTCTTTACAGGCTCGTATGCTTCTTTCTGTGCCTTTCCCGCTCTGAGCGTGACGGAGGGATATGCGTCTATGAGATCTGCCAGGTTCGGAGCGAATGGTCCTCTGTCAAGCTCTGACGCGACCGCGCGAACGGCGTCTTCCTGTATCTTCAGCTTGTCCTCATACCACGAAGACAGCCCTGCATCGTCGAATATCTCCCTCAGGCCCGCAAAGGCCTCAATGATCTTTCCGAAGGTATCCCTCGCATCTTCAGTGATTATCCTCTGGATCTCCGATCCCTCGAAGCTGTCTCCTGTCACCCTGAGCAGCTCCGCCTTGCCGAGCGCCCATTCGAAATAGTCAGGCATGGTGCGGAGAGCATCGTATGATTTCAGCAGTCCCTCTGTGAACGCATCGTCGTTCCTGTCGCTGCTGTACAGCCTCATGAACTCCCTGAAGCTGCCTCCTTCGATGATCGAATCGTCGGCGAACGCGTCCTCGAGAAGATCCGCGGCGGCTTCTCTTTTCAGAAGTTCGCCCGTGACCTCATCGCATACGCCGGCCTGAGGCTCCAGGTCGGTCTCATGGAAGAATTCCTTTATGACCCTACCCGCAAAGCTGTTCATCGTGGATATGTACGCCCTGTACAGCCTCGAGAGCTGTTCTCTCATGCGGGCGGCATCCTCAGGATGATCGCTTATCCTCTCTCTTATGGCCTTTGCGAGACGCAGTCTCATCTCGGACGCGGCGGCATTAGTGAACGTCACGACAAGCATCTCATCCACATTTGCCTTTCCCTCGAGGATTATGCGGATGATGCGTTCGACCAGAACGGTGGTCTTGCCCGAGCCCGCCGCAGCGGATACGAGCACCGACTTGTCGGTCGTTTCTATCGCTTTGATTTGTTCGTCATTGAAATTGCCAGACATCCCGGGGGTGTTATACGAGCACGTCGCCCTCCATGCCTGCAGGAACTTCAAGTCCCATCAGAGTGAGGAGCGTAGGCGCTATATCCGCCAGTTTGCCTGTATCCTTTCTGAACGGCACAGGTTCTTTGCAGATGTGGCACAGAGGCACCTTCGAGGTGGAGTGCTTTGTCACCGGCTTGCCCTCGTCGTCTATCATGTAGTCGGCGTTTCCGTGGTCGGCGGTCAGGAGTATCTGACCGTCTTTTGCAAGTATCGCCTCAGCGATGTTTCCGACAAGACCGTCGAGTGTCTCGATCGCCTTCACCGCGGCGTCGAAGACTCCGGTGTGCCCTACCATGTCAGGATTGGCGAAGTTCAGGATGATGAGATCGTATATGTCCTCATTGATCTTTTCGATCACGGTGGACGCTACCTCAGGAGCGCTCATCTCAGGCTGCAGATCGTATGTAGCGACCTTAGGCGACGGGATGAGTATCCTGTCCTCGTTTTTGTTCGGCGCCTCGACTCCTCCGTTGAAGAAGAACGTCACATGTGCGTACTTCTCGGTCTCGGCGATCCTGAGCTGTCTGAGCCCGAGGTCCGCTATGGTCTTTCCGAGTGTCGGGTCCACCTCTTCAGGAGGGAACGCGACCGTCACGTTCGGCATGGTCGCGTCATATTCGGCCATGCATACGTATGTCAGATCTTCAGGGAAGACCTTTCTCTCGAATCCGTCGAAATCCGGATCGACCAGAGCTCTGGTGATCTCCCTCGCCCTGTCAGGTCTGAAGTTTATGAATATGACCGAGTCATTGTCACTGATCGGAGCCGCGTTCACGACTGTAGGCTGTACGAATTCGTCGGCCTCATCCTTGCCGTATGAGATATCTATCGCTTCCTGCGCGCAGGAGGCTTTGATACCCTCGCTCAGCGTAAGCGCGTCATATGCCCTTACGAGACGCTCCCACCTCTGGTCTCTGTCCATGGCATAGAACCTGCCGGAAATGACGCCTATCCTTCCGACGCCCTCTTCCTTCATGTATTCTTCGAGAGGCCCGAGCCAGGTCATCGCGCTTTTCGGCGGCACGTCTCTTCCGTCGAGGAAGCAGTGGACGACAACGTCCTTCACGCCGTTTCGCTTTGCCATGTCTATCGTGGCCTTAAGATGCTCGTAGTGGCTGTGTACTCCGCCGTCAGATACGAGACCCATTATGTGCAGGGTATTCCCCGCGGCGGCGTTCTTCATCGCTCCGAGGAGAGGTCCGTTCTTAAAGAACTCTCCCGATTCTATCGATCTTGTTATGCGCAGAAGGTTCTGATATACGACGCTGCCGGCACCGATATTGAGGTGTCCGACCTCGGAGTTTCCCATCTGCCCGGCAGGCAGGCCGACCGGCTCGCCGCTTGCTTCTATGGTGATGAACGGATAGTCCGCAAAAAGCCTGTCGAGAACAGGCTTGTTCGCCGCGGCTATCGCGTTTCCGTAAGTCTCTTTTCTGATGCCGAATCCGTCGAGTATCATCAGCATTGTCGGTCTGTGTTTCATGTGGTTCCTCCTATGTCCAGATGTCTGCCGCGAGCTCATTCAGGTATTTCTGCACCTTGCGGGCTATGGAATATACAAAGCCCTTGAGCTCGTAATTGTATGAGTTGCCTTCTCCGGTCCTGGCTTTTATTTCGCCGAATATCCTTGAATTGATCAGCACCATGTCCGAGGTCCTGCGGTAGATCCTGTCCCTGTCGTTGAACAGCTTTGTCAGGTCCAGATTGACGCTGAGAGGCTTGCCTTTGATATTGAGCATGTCGAGCGGCCTCTTTACATATATCACTATTCCGTTTGCCTTCAGATAGTCGCGGTTCAGGGGATTCAGCAGCGTGCCTCCACCGGTCGCTATGACCGAGCCCCTTGTGACGGCTGCCTCCCTTACCGCCTGATGCTCCATCGCCCTGAAATATTCTTCTCCGATGCCGTAGTCCGAAAGCACCTCGGCTATCGGCCTTCCCATGAGCTTCTCAGTCTCTTCGTCGGTATCTATGAACTTCTTTCCGAGTTCATATGCATACCGCCTGAATATGGTGGTCTTGCCCGATCCCGGAAGCCCTACCGCCACGACATTGAGCTGGCTCTCGAGAAGCCTGCGCTTTATCTTCCTGAGCATAAGCTCATATTCTTCGGGACCGGTCTCCCTGTCGAGCCATACATCGAGCGAAGCTATCGCCTGTACTATGAGCATGTCCATGCCGGACTTGGTATTGCAGCGTGTGAGCCTCTTCGCATCCTGAAGGAACTTCGTCCTGTACGGATCATAGATGAGATCTATGGCGAGCTCGAGTCCGGAAAACAGCCTTATGCTTACCTTTTGCTCCGCAAAAGGAGATTCCCCCAGATCGGGATATCCGCCCACAGGCGTGCAGTTCACTATCACCTCATAATGATAAAACGGAGCGAGCCTGTCATAGGATACGGCAGCATGGGTCATCCCCGGCTTCTTTGAAGCCTTTTCCGGATCTCGCGACACCATGACTACATCAGCCGCGCCCATATCATCGAGCACCGCCGCTGCGCTTCTCGCTGCGCTTCCCGTCCCAAGGACGAGGCAGCTCTTGCCCTCAACGGAATCCATTACCAGGTATCTGAAGCCTGTCATATCGGTGTTATAGCCTTTCAGTCTGCCTCCGGGCATCCTTTTGACTACATTGACGGACTGCGTCCTCTCCGCTTCTTCGGAAAGCTCGTCGAGGTAAGCTATCACAGCATTCCTGTACGGGTGCATTATATTGAATCCGTCGAATCTGCCGTCATCGAAATAGGTCTTCATTTCTTCAGGCTTTTCTATCTCGATCAGGACATACTCGTGGTCGCCCAGTTCGGCATGCACCCTTTTTATCTGCGTATGCTTGATATTATCTCCAAGCAGGGCAAATCTCTTCATTTGTCTCTCCAGTCCTTTTCTCTTTCAAAAAAACTCCCCGCATCCGGCTCGCGGCTGCAAAGAGTTTTCGTTGTATCGCAAAATACAGTCAGACGATCAGACCTCTTCAGGCCTTGTATATGTGATCATTTCGTCTGCTATCTCCTTTGCGGCCTGGCTGACCGGTCTTTCGCTCTCTTCTTCAGTGAGGGCAGGTTTGCCGTCAACGATGTCTCTAGCTCTTTTGGCGGTGAGTATGACGAGCGAATACCTGCTGTCGGTCTTGTCTCTCAGTTTGTTGATAGATGGATAAAGCAGCATTTATAATTCCCCTTTCGTTTCAGACTTCTTTTTCGTATTGTCTTATTATCTGTCTGACCGCTTCCGGCACTCTCAGCGACTCTGCGGTCATGATGTTTCTGATCCTTTCGACGGCGCTGTCCAGGTCGTCGTTGACCAGATAGTAGTCGTATTCTCCTATCACCCTGATCTCGTTGAGGGCCTCGCCGATCCTCTTTTCGACCTTGTCGGCCGATTCCGTCCCTCTGCCCTCGAGCCTCTTTCTGAGCTCGGTGAGACTCGGCGGAAGTATGAATATGAGTATCGCTTCAGGCATCGCCTTTCTGACCTGAAGAGCGCCCTGCACATCGATGTCGAGAATGATATTGCGTCCGCGTTCGAGCCTGTTCAGGACCATCTCTTTAGGCGTGCCGTAGAGAGTGTCAAACTTCTCGGCGTGTTCGAGAAAATTCCCGGCTTCTATGTTGGCTATGAATTCCTCGCGCGTAACGAAGTAATAATCCTTGCCGTGGACCTCGCCCTCTCTCGGCTCGCGGGTCGTCATCGATACCGAGAAATCGTTCAGCGGGTCCTTCAGAAGCTCGGCACATATGGTGCCCTTGCCGGTGCCCGACGGTCCGGATATGACATATAGCTTGCCTTTCCTGCGGCTCATATGCAACCTCCTCGCTAACTTTGTAATTTTAACACTTTTTCCTCAGATTTTGCAATTATGAGATTGGCCGCCACGTCGCCTTCAACATTGATCGTGGTGAAGGCCATATCGAGCAGTCTGTATACCGCTGCTATCGGTCCCAGAAGGTCGACAGGAAGTGCGAACATCGTCAGGAATGACGTCATCAGGACTATGCCTCCCCCCGGTATCCCCGGAGCCGCCATGTTGATGACTGTCGCAGCTACGGCCATGGCGATCAGCCTTCCGGCCGGAAGATCCAGTCCGTAGAAGTCCGAGACGAAAAGCGCCAGGCAGCAGAACGAGCATGCGCCTCCGCACATGTTGATAGTGCAGCCGAGCGGCAGAGTGAAGTTGCTTATGGATTCAGGCGCGCCGAGATCTTCAACGCTCACCTTTATCGTCGTCGGAAGAGTCGCAGATGAGCTCGTGGTCGACATCGTCATAAGGGCGATCTTTCCGCATGCTCTCAGGAATTTTCTGATATCCGTGCCGGTGTATGCGACGACCGGTATCGTGAACACGATGATGAAGACCGCGATGCATGCAAGCCAGCAGCAGAGCACATACTTTCCTATCGCCATGAATATTCCCGACCCGTACTCGGCGATCGAGAACGCGACCAGAGACATGACTCCCAGCGGTGATGTCTCCATTATGTATGAGAGCATTCTGAATACAGCTTCCGAGAGGCTGTTCATGAAGTCCTTTACCGGCTTTCCCCTGTCTCCTATGGATACCACTGCTATGGCAAGCAGCATCGAAAAGATTATGACCGGCAGTATGTTGTTGGCGGCAAACGCCTCGAATATATTGCCGGGAAAGATCCCTCTCAGCACCTCTGAAAAATCTATAGGCCCTCCGATCTCACCGGTGTATTCAGGCCTGTTCCCGAAGCTGGTTCTGAGTCCCGGTCTTATCACCAGCGCTGTCACAAAGCTTACAGCGAACGAAGCAAGGAACATCACGACATACAGCGCCACCGTCTTGAGTCCTATCCTCCTGAGCGATGACGGGTCGGCCGCGTTCATTATGCCCGTCATGACAGCGCAGATCAGAACAGGTATGATCATCATCTTGATCAGATTGAGATATATGTCGCCGATGACTTTCGTATCAACAGAAAACTGCGGGGCCAAAAAGCCCAGCAGTATGCCGGCTG
>CACYHM010000040.1 GCA_902774195.1 uncultured Eubacteriales bacterium | reverse complement strand
CTGCTGCATGCCTGCTGCGGACCGTGCTCCACCTCATGTGTGGAGAGGACGGCTGCCGATTATGCTCTGACCCTGTACTATTATAATCCAAACATAACCGACAGAGAAGAGTACTACCTTAGGCGCGATACGCTTCTGCAGTTCCTGGATGCGTTCAACGAAGAGCATAAGGACATGTACACCGTTGGCTATCTTGAAGGGGCATATGAACCGGACAGATATCTGAACAAGGCATCTCCGCTCTCAGATGAACCGGAGGGAGGACGGCGCTGCGATATCTGCTTTGCCATGAGGCTGGCTGAGACTGCAAGGACTGCAAAGAAGATGGATATCGAATACTTTACTACTACGATGTCCGTCAGTCCTCATAAGGACTATGAAAAAATCAGATCTCTGGGAATGATGCTGGAAGAAGAAACAGGAGTGAAATTCCTGGATGTCGATTTCAAGAAGAAGAACGGTTTCGGCAGAAGCGTAGAGCTTTCAAAGAAATACGGACTGTACAGGCAGAACTTCTGCGGCTGCGAATTCGCAAGAGCAGCAATGCAGGTTCATAAATAAAAGGGTAAAAGGACGAAAGGAAGGACAATCATGAGTAAACTGATCATCCCAAAAGACTACAAACCGGCGCTTGATCCGACTGAGACTCAGCGTGCTATCAAGAGGATCAAAGACCATTTCCAGAAAGAGCTCGCATACAGCCTCAATCTGGGCAGGGTCAGCGCTCCTCTCTTCGTGTTTCCTGAATCGGGTCTCAATGACAACCTGAACGGTTATGAAAGAAGAGTAGACTTCACTATCAAGGACCTCGATGAGAGAAATGTCGAGGTAGTGCAGTCGCTGGCCAAATGGAAGCGCATGGCTCTCGGCAGATACATGGTCAGGCCGGGAAGAGGTCTTTATACGGACATGAACGCCATCAGGCGCGACGAGGAACTCGATAATCTGCATTCGATATATGTGGACCAGTGGGACTGGGAGAAAGTCATAACAGCGGAGCAGAGAAACGAGGATTATCTCGAGCATACAGTCAGGAACATATACAGATGTCTGCTCGATCTCGAAGAATACGTATGGGATCATTATCCTGAACTGACTATCGGACTCCCGAAGAAAATCAGATTCATCGATTCGCAGGAGCTCGAGGATATGTATCCTGACAAGACTCCAAAAGAAAGAGAGCGCCTTGCGGCCGAAGATTACGGCGCGATCTTCATAAAGAGGATAGGCGGCGCGCTCAGATCCGGCAAGCCTCACGACGGCAGAGCTCCGGACTACGACGATTGGGAACTCAACGGAGACATAATACTCTGGAACCCTGTTCTGGAGGATGCTTTCGAAATAAGCTCGATGGGCATCCGCGTCGACTCCGAATCAATGAAGAGACAGCTCGAGATCGACGGAAAGATGGACCGCGCTGAACTCAGGTTCCATCAGGACATCATAAACAACAGGCTTCCGCTTACTATCGGCGGAGGCATAGGACAGAGCAGGCTTTGCATGTTCTTCCTGAAAAAAGCACATATCGGCGAAGTGCAGGTTTCCGTATGGCCTGAAGAAATGTACGATGAATGCGCGAAGCATAATATATTCCTACTCTGATGCAGTATATCGACGTAGTCATAGACAATAAGAGCATTTACACGGACACCTTCTACACATACAGTGCGCCCGTCGAAGTAAGAAAGGGCGCAAAGCTGACGGTGCCATTCGCCGGCAGGAAGAGACCCGTGGATGCTTACTGCGTCAGAACAGGCGTAAAACCTTCTTTCGATACGTCGAAGATAAAGGACATCGTTACATTCGACAAAGAGAGATCTCTTAATGAAGAGATGGTCGACACCGCAGTCTGGATGCGAAAACGCTACGGCACCAAGTATATAGACGGGCTCAAGATGTTTTCAGTTCAGGGCAGCAGGGAAGCAAAAACAAAAGCAGCGCATGACGCTGCTCCTGCAGATCCGGGATATGAGCTGACATCCGGACAGAGAAATGCAGCGGAGAAGATATGCGCGGCTGTGGAAAACGGCAGAGGAGGGGCCTTCCTTATAAAAGGCGTCACCAACAGCGGCAAGACTGAAGTCTACATGAAGGCCGTCGAAAAAGCGCTTTCAGAAGGAAGGACGGCAATAGTTCTCCTGCCCGAGATAGCGCTGGCTGCCCAGGTCGCTGAACGATTCAGAGCAAGGTTCGGCAGCAGCGAAATAGCTACTCTTCACAGCAGACTGAAGACATCCGAGAGGCTGCGCGAGTGGCTCAGAATAAGGCGGGGAGAAGCAAGGATAGTTATCGGAGCCAGGACGTCGGTATTCGCTCCGCTTGAGAATATAGGCGTCATCATCGTTGATGAGGAGCATGAGAGCACCTACAAATCCGACCACAATCCGAAATACGAGACCATTGATGTCGCATACAAGAGAGTTTCATCAAATGGAGCAGTGCTGGTGCTCGGAAGCGCCACACCGAGCATAGTATCATATTACAGGGCAAAGACCGGCGTATACGAGCTTATTGAGATGGATGAGCGCATAGGCGACAGCCGCATGCCCGAGCTTGAGATCACTGATATGTGCAAAGAAGCGTCGTCAGGCAATCTCAGCGTCATATCACGTGAGCTTGCAGCAAAGACCGGCGAGGCTTTGAGACGCAAAGAGCAGGTCATCTACTTCCTGAACAGGAGGGGCTTTTCGACTCAGATACTGTGCCCGGACTGCGGATACAGGATGACGTGCCCGGACTGCGGCATAACCCTTACTTATCATAAGTCATCGAACGCGGCGGTATGCCACTACTGCGGACGCAAGTTCCCGCTTCCGGTGACATGTCCGGACTGCGGCAGCAGATTTATCAAATACGCCGGGGCCGGCACCGAAAAGGTCGAAGAAGAGGTCAAACGTCTATGGCCTGATGCAACGGTCGCCCGTTTCGACATCGATACCGTGGCTTCGGAAGGGGACTCAACCAGAGTGATAAAGGATTTTCAGAACGGAAAGACCGACATACTTGTAGGGACCCAGATACTCGCCAAAGGCCTTGATTTCAGGAATGTGGGTCTCGTAGGCGTCATAAATGCCGATGTGAGCCTGAACATACCGGATTACAGGTCTTCTGAACGGACATTCCAGCTGATAACCCAGGTCGCAGGAAGAGCCGGCAGGACAGGCGGCAGAAGCCATGTTCTGATACAGACCTACGATCCTGAAAGCGATATAATAAAGGAGGCCGCCGCCGGCGACTATGAAGAGTTCTACGAATCCGAGCTGCTTCACAGAAGCATTATGAATTATCCTCCGTACTCTGATATAATCTCTGTGGTATTCAGCGCCGAGAACGAAGATGACGCGATGTCATATGCCCGGACATTCAGACAAAGGCTGACAGAACTCAGGTCTGCTCCTGACGGAGCGCAGGTACTGAGACCGAAGCCTGACGAAAGGCGGACAGACGGCAGGTCAAGAGCGGGATTCATAATAAAAGCGCCTCAGGGAAGCAGAGCCGGATATATCGCAGAATACATGCGGTTCCGCGATCGCATGATAGAGATGAAGGCACCCGCCTTCATAGAAATAGACGTTAATCCTTATTAGACAGAAGAGAGAAAATGGCACTCAGAAATATCACAGTAAGAGGCGATGAGATACTCGCCAAAAAATGCAAACCGGTAAAACAGATAACCCCGCGCATCAGGGAAGCATGCGAAGACATGGTAGAGACCATGAAGGACGCTGACGGAGTCGGTATCGCTGCTCCTCAGATCGGCATCATGAAAAGATTCTTCATCGCGATGCCTCATGTCGATGCCGAGGATGAAGAGACCAGAAACAGGATCTATTATATGATCAATCCTGAGATAACATACAGAGAGGGGACACAGGAGTCGTCAGAAGGATGTCTCTCCGTGCCTGGTTTTATGGGTCTTGTAGACAGGCCTATGAAGATCAGGATAAAAGCGACGGATCTCGACGGTAAAGAACAGGAATACGAATTCGAAGGATTCGAAGCAACTGTGTTCTGCCACGAATACGACCATCTCGAAGGAATTCTTTACCCGGATATTGCAAAAGACATGATGACTGCTGATGAATATGCCGACAGGCTCGAAGAACTCCGCGAGATCCATGCCGATGATGAAGAAGGCGACAGCATGGAGATCTGGGAAGGCAGAAAGTAAGGAACGCACAGAAGAAAAAGACGATGAGAATAGTATTCATGGGCACACCCGCTTTCGCGGCGAGCTCGCTTCAAAAATTGATAGATGAAGGCTACGATATACCGCTCGTAGTTACCCAGCCTGACAGGAGAGGGAACCGCAATAAGATGATACTCTCCGAGATCAAACAGCTGGCGGTTGCAAACGGCATTGAAGTCGCGCAGCCTGTAAGGATAAAAAAGGATCCTGAACTCATAGAGAGGATCAGAAGGACGGCTCCTGACATGATAGTCGTTGCTGCTTTCGGCCAGATACTGCCGCCTGCTGTTCTCGAGATCCCGCCGCTTGGCTGTATCAACGTTCACGGATCACTGCTCCCTGAGCTGAGGGGAGCTTCACCGATGCACGCCGCGATACTGGAGGGAAAAGAAGTATCAGGCATAACGATCATGAAAATGGCCGAAGGCCTGGATACAGGAGACATGATCTCGAAAGTCAGCTGTGACATCAGGGGAATGGATTTCTATGAGGTCTCGGAAGTGCTGGCAGAAGCCGGAGCACAACTTCTTGCATCTACCATTCCGTCGATCGCAGACGGCACCGCGGTATATGAGGCGCAGGACGACAGCAGAGCCACATACGCCGGCATGATAAAAAAGACGGACGGCTTTACCGACTTCAGTGAGCCGGCATACATGATCGAAAGAAAGATAAGGGCATTCATAGAATGGCCTGCCTGCTACAGCTATACGGACGGACAGCAGGTCAAATTCTACAAGGCCGAAGTCATCGATGAAGCGCCGGACGGAGCTCCGGGCAGCGTCAGCAGAACGGACAAAAACAGCTATACGATAAACTGCAGCGAAGGTAAGCTCAGGGTGCTGGAACAGCAGCTGCAGGGAAAGAAAAGGATGAGCGCCGGAGACTTCATGAGAGGTCACAGGCTCTCTGCCGGAGACAGATTCGGATCACAGGAGGAAAGATAATGTATTACTATTATGATTATTCCTGGTTTGTACTGATACCGGCGATGATATTCACATTCATCTGCCAGTCCAGGATCAACAACGCATACAGGACATATTCCCAGGTAAGGATAAGCACTGGGATCACCGGAGCAGATGCCGCCAGAAGGATGATGAACGCCAACGGCCTTGAGAATGTTGCCATAAATGTGATAAACGGAGGCAATGCTCTGACGAATTATTATGATCCGCGTACAAAGAGCCTCAATCTATCGAGAGAGGTTTACAGTTCGCCTTCGGTCGCATCGGTATGCATCGCATGCCACGAGGTCGGACATGCCATACAGGATGATCAGCATTATGCTCTGCTTGCTTTCAGAAACGGCATAGTGCCAGTTGTCAATCTCACGCAGATGGTCTCCTGGCCTCTGATATTCTTCGGACTTATAGCATCCACGGCATCACCGTACGGAAGCTTCATGTTCAACATCGGAGTCCTTTGCTTCCTCGTCGTTATACTGTTCCACCTGGTGACTCTGCCGGTAGAATTCAATGCGTCGAACAGGGCTCTCGAGAATATCAGGACTCTCGGGATCGCCAATGAAGACGACTACATAGGATCAAGGACGGTCCTTCGCGCCGCGGCCATGACATATGTCGCAGCGCTTGCTACTGCTGTGGCCAGCCTGCTCAGGGTCCTCCTTATCTCAAGAAGGAACTAGGGACACCGGATGAACAGGGACTGGCTTACGGTATTCGAAGCCCTGAAGGGCACATATGCCGAGGGTGCATATTCAAATATGTCTGTCAACGAAGCTGTTTCGCGCCATAAAGGCTGCCGGGAGAGCTTCGTTCGCGCTTTTGCCAAGGGAACACTCCGCGATACGATAAGACTTGATCATATCATCGACTGCCTGGCTGAAAAGGGCGTGAACAGCATCAAAATACGGCCGCTGATCATAATCAGGATGGGAATGTATGCTGTCGGCGCGCTGGACAGCGTTCCTGACCACGCAGCCGTAAACGAGGCTGTCAGCCTGGCGGGATCCGTCGCCAGGGGATCAGAACGCTTCGTGAACGGCATACTGAGGTCATATATCAGACGAAGGGATGAGTTCGCCCCGGAACTTCTGGAACCGCACATAAGATATGCATTCCCAGAGCCTTTATTCTCCCTTCTGACAGAACAATACGGCGAAGAGGCATTCCGCATCGCCGAAGCCCTCAACAGTCCTCAGAAGCTGTATTTAAGGACAAATACTCTTAAGACAACAAGGGAAGGTCTTATAAAGCTTCTGAGAGATGAAGGCATCGAAGCGCAGGCATCTGACGAGAACCCGGAAGCTGTTTCGGTGTCCGGAAGCGGTATAGCCGGCGGCAGACTTTTCCGCGAAGGATATTTCTCTATACAGAGTCTTTCTTCGATGACAGCTGTGAGAGCTCTCAGTCCCGCTCCCGGCAGCAGGGTCCTCGACCTTTGCGCAGCACCGGGCGGCAAGACCGGCTATATGGCAGAACTCATGGGAAACAACGGAAGTATAACTGCCTGCGATATCCATCGCCACAGACTTGAACTCATAGAAGCGGCGATGAAGCGCACAGGAGTCGTTATAGCTGAGACGGCTGAGCGCGATTCGGCTGTATTCGTACCTGAATATGCGGAAAATTTCGATTTCGTGCTTGCTGACGTGCCTTGCTCGGGACTCGGAGTGATAGCCGGTAAACCCGAGATAAAGCTAAGCGCTGATCCTGAAAAATACGGTGACCTGATCAGTGTGCAGAGCCGAATACTCGGCAACGCGTTCTCGTATGTCAGAAAGGGCGGAAGAGTCGAATACTCTACCTGCACTCTCAATAAAAACGAAAACGAAAATGTTGTTAAAGATATGTTAAGCAAAACGGGCAGTTCAGCCCGAATCATTGAAATGGAGACTCTATTGCCATATAATGGCAAAGTAGGATTTTTCTATAGTATCATCGAGAAAACTGCGAATTGATAAGCACGGAAGGCGTTATTATGGATATCGGTTTTATAACAGACAGAGGCAGAAGGAGACCAACGAACGAAGACTCGGTAAGAGCCTGCGGCGATGTCGGCTTTTTCATGCTGGCTGACGGAGTAGGCGGCAACAGATCAGGAGAGATCGCCAGTCAGTCTGCCCTCGACGCACTTGAAAAGTTCGTACGTCACAATCCGCCGGAATGGCTCGGATCGCGTGATGAGATATTCAGATACTTCAGAGCAGCCGTCAACTATGTGAATCAGTTCATAATCAAGCTTTCGGAAGCCAAACCGCAGTATGCAGGTATGGCCACGACGCTTGCGTTCGCGTACGTCAGAGATAACGAGCTGTATGTCGCCAACGTCGGGGACAGCAGGGTATATCTCATGCACGATGATATGATCCAGCAGATTACAGACGACCACACTTACGTAAATGATCTGGTAAAGATGGGAGCCATCACCAAAGAAGAAGCTCACATACACGCCCGCAAGAACGTGATAACAAGAGCTATCGGAGCCAATGCCAACAATGAGCCTGACTGTTTTTGCGTTTCGCTCGAAAAAGGCGACAGGATCCTCCTCTGCAGCGATGGCCTCTATGATGAAGTGGATGACGAGTCCATACTCGGCATCGTTACAAGATCCGATAATATGTCGGAATGTGTCCGTGACCTCGTCGCCATCGCAAACGAGAACGGCGGGAACGACAATATTTCCGTTATTTGCGTAGATTTGGAGGACTGATAAATGTCGAGCAGAGTACTATCCGGACGATACGAGCTTCTAGAGAAGATCGGCGACGGCGGTATGGCTGTCGTATATAAGGGTAAGGACAAACTCCTCAACAGATTCATTGCCGTCAAAATACTGAGGCCTGAATTTACAAAGGATGCTACTTTTGTTGAGAATTTCAAAAGGGAATC
>CACYHM010000039.1 GCA_902774195.1 uncultured Eubacteriales bacterium | reverse complement strand
GGGGTAAACATCATCTACCAGGATCAGTACCTCGATGCTCCCGTGATGGTCGGGGGAGTCAGGGTGTCGCTGCTGAGCGATAATTACACACTGCTCGACATCGGCGGAGGCCATCAGGCGGCGAAGTTCGCCGGTGCGTACGCCGACCTTCTCTCAAAGGATGATTCCGTTCCTGTATACATCATAAATCCGTACAGACCTTGGACGAAGGACGTCGATTCCATCGACGGCACCATGCGGCACATACTCGGATCGATGAGACTCGATCACATATACATGCTGGCCAATCCTAATCTTGGCTATGCCACCACAGTTAATGAATTCATGGTAGGACTGGACAAAGTGGACGAACTGCTCGACGGCTTCACTGAAGTCAACAGCGCGTGCGTCCGCAGAGAGATCTTCGAAGAGGCCTCGGCTCTTACAGACAAGGCCCTCATACCTGTAGATCTTTACCTTACTTATTCATGGGTTGATTAGTAGATATTTATTATTTCTAAGGAGGGAATTACATGGCAAGAATCGAAATTACGAGCGAAGCCTGCAAATCATGCTCCTACTGCGTGATCTCCTGCCCGAAGAAGTGCATCGAGATCGGCAGTGATGTTAACTCCAAGGGATACCTCTACGCGGCTTCCGTAAGACCTGAGGACTGCATCGGATGTGCGATGTGCGCCCAGATCTGCCCTGAGTCGGCGATCGAGGTATGGAGATAGGAAAGGAGACTGAAATGGCAGATCGTGTATTTATGAAAGGCACCGAGGCTATCGCCGAGGCGGCCGTAAGAGCAGGATGCCGCTTCTTCGCAGGCTATCCTATCACACCGCAGAACGAGATCCCTGAGTACATGGCCAGAAGGCTTCCTGAGGTAGGCGGCACATTCGTACAGGGCGAGAGCGAGGTAGCTTCCGTCAACATGCTGTACGGAGCGGCTTCGACGGGCATCAGAGCGATGAGCTCGTCCTCATCCTGCGGAATATCGCTTTACAGCGAGGGCGTGTCCTACTGCGCTTCCGCCCGTATCCCTATGGTATACGTGAATGTGCAGAGAGGCGGCCCTGGGATCGGAGCTATCCAGCCGGCACAGCAGGACTACATGCAGGCCACAAAGGCTTCCGGAAACGGCGGATTCAGAATGATCGTACTCGCGCCGGATTCGGTACAGGAGTGCGTGGACATGGTCTACGAGGCATATGACCTCGCAGAAAGAGACCAGAACCCTGTGCTCGTCCTCACGGACGGAGTCATGGGAACGATGATGGAGCCTGTAGTTCTTCCTCCGATGAAGACAGACGAAGAACTCGCGAAGTGCAGAGAGAAGTTCCTGCCTAGAGCCATCATCGGACACCCTCTCGGTCAGCAGGCTTTCTGCAGACCGGGTTCGGTAGGCGACGGACAGGAGAAGGTCAATATCGAGGCGGCCGCGATGTACGAGACATGGGACAAGGACATCAGAGTCGAAGAATTCATGATGGACGACGCCGAGATCGTATTCGCAGCCTACGGCATTTCGGCCCGTATCTCCAGAGCTGTCATCAGAGAGCTCAGAGCAAAGGGCGTAAAGGCCGGAATGATCAGACCGATCACTCTTTCGCCGTTCCCGTACGATACATTCAAGAATCTCGACTTCAGCAGAGTCAAGGGCATCATCGATGTAGAGATGTCCATCCCTGCTCAGATGAGATGGGACATCGACTATGCGGTCCAGGGCAGAGTCCCTGTGAAGGAAGTCCTGAGATCAGGCGGACAGCTCCTGACGAACGATCAGGTTCTTAAGGGCGCTGAAGAATTCATCAAGGAGGTGCTGTAATGGCTGAAGAAAAGAAAGTCTATGCCAGGACCAAAGGCATCATAGAGGGCGCTGTCTCGGGTTTCTGCCCGGGATGCATGCACAGCACGATCCACAAGATCATCGGCGAGGCAGCAGAAGAGCTCGGACAGCTCGACAACCTCGTAAGAGTAGAGGGCGTAGGATGCTGCGGACTCGGACAGTTCTATGTCACACACGATGAGACCATCGCTGCTCACGGAAGAGCAGGCGCTGTGGCCACAGGCATCAAGAGATCGTCCCCGGACTCGCTCGTATATACATACCAGGGCGACGGAGACCTTGCTGCTATCGGACTCGCCGAGACGATGTCCGCTGCCAACAGAGGCGAGAACTTCACGGTCATCTTCGTTAACAACGGAATCTACGGAATGACAGGCGGCCAGATGGCTCCTACGACGCTCGTAGGCATGAAGTCGACCACTACGCCGGGCGGAAGGAACCCTGAAGAGCACGGATATCCGATGCACATGTCGGAGATCCTCAACCAGCTGACAGCTCCTTACTACATCGAGAGAGTAAGCTGCGACACTCCTCAGCACGTTATCGCTGCCCGCAAGGCCATCAAGAAGGCTTTCGAGTATCAGCTCGAGGGCAAGGGATACAGCATGGTAGAGATCGTGACGAGCTGCCCTACAAACTGGGGACTCGATCCGCTCAAGTCGCTCGACTTCCTCAGAGAGAAGATGTTCGAGGAATATCCTCTCGGAGTGTTCAGAGACGGCGGAGAGAAGAAACAGTAAAGGAGGAAGACCATGGAAAGAAATCTTATGATCGCCGGATTCGGCGGACAGGGAGTCATGACGATGGGCAAGCTCCTTGCAGAGGCAACTTCGCAGGCCACTGACCTGAACGTCACGTTCTTCCCTTCATACGGCGCTGCCATGAGAGGCGGCACGGCAAACTGCTATGTAGTCATTTCCGATGAGGAGATCGGCGCGCCTGTAAGCTATAACCTTGAGGACCTCGTGGTAATGAACGGACCGTCGCTGCACAAGTTCCTTCCTAACCTCAAACCGGGCGGGACCCTGTTCGTGAACAGCACGATCGTTACCGATCCGATCGAGAGAGACGACATCAAGGTCGTAAAGGCCCCTGTCACTCAGATGGCTATCGATATCGACAACCCGAGAGCACTCAACGTCATCATGCTCGGCGTTTATGTCGGAGCTACCGACGCTGTGCCTGAAGAGGTCATAGTAAAGGGTATCGAGCATAAGTTCGCGGCCAAGGAAAAACTGATCGCACCTAACGTCGAGGCGTTCAGGATGGGCCTCGAGATCGGAAGACAGCAGAAATAAGACAGAGGAGTTTTTAGAATAATGAGAGTAGCCGTAACTTACGAAGACGGAAATGTTTTCCAGCATTTCGGACATACGGAAAAATTCAAGATCTATGAAGTCGAGGACGGAAAGATCGTATCGGGCAGCATCATGGACACGAACGGCACGGGACACGAGGCGCTGGCTGACCTGCTCGCGGACAGGGGCGTAGATGCCCTGATCTGCGGAGGCATGGGACAGGGCGCCAAGGATGCTCTTACCGCTGCGGGGCTGCAGATATGCGCCGGAGCCGAAGGCGATGCCGATGCGGCAGTCGAAGCATGGCTCAGGGGCGAGCTGACCATCATCACGAGCACGGCCACGAGCACGGTCATGACCATCATCACGATGAGGCCGGCTGCGGCGGCTGTGCCGATGCGGGCGGATGCTCCGGATGCCCGGGATGCGGCGAGCCTCAGTACCTCTTCGAGGGGAAGAACGTAGGCAGGACTGTGAAAGTCCACTATGTCGGCACCTTCGATGACGGCGAGCAGTTCGAGTCGAGCTATGAGAGGGGAGTCCCTCTGGAATTCGTATGCGGCATAGGCCAGATGATAAAGGGCTTTGACCGCGCTGTGGCAGAACTCGAGCCGGGCGAAAAGATCGAGGTGCACCTCGAACCTGAAGACGCCTACGGACATCATCAGGACATGCTGGTGATCACCGTCGACAGAGACACGGTAGCCGGGTCTGAAGACCTCGAAGTCGGAGACCAGGTGATGCTTCAGGATACTCTCGGCAGACCTTTCGACGCACTGGTTACGGCCATCGATGACAAGACCGTCACATTCGACTGCAACCATCAGATGGCGGACAAGGCGCTCAACTTCGCGATCGAGCTGGTAGAGGTAAGGTAAAACTGGGACAAACTGTGATCCCGGAAAAGCTGGAATCAGCATCATGCGCACCGGACAGGATCCGGTGCGTTTTTTTGCCCGCATATCCTGCCTCCGTTATGATACAATAATACGACTTACTGACAGCGACGGGATGCAGCAAAGGAGCAGCATGCATAAGTACGAAAGAAAGACAAAGGAAGACAGGCCGGTGATGGCCATATGCTATGACTTTGACAAGACCCTCTCGCCCGACAACATGCAGGCGCAGGGTTACCTGCAGGCCATAGACTATGAGGACCAGGACAGATTCTGGGCCGAGTCGAACGCGCTTGCAGCCGAACGGGATATGGATCCGACGCTCGCGTGGATGTTCCTGATGCTCAGGAAGGCCCGCGGCAAGGAGATCTTCAGGAAGGACATGCTCGAAAGCTACGGTGCCAGGGTCAAACTGTATCCGGGCGTCAGGGAGTGGTTCTCAAGGGTCAGGGGGTACGGAGACGCCGAGGGCGTGATCGTAGAGCACTACATACTCTCTTCAGGACTGCGGGAAATGATCGAGGGCACCGAGGTAGCGGGAGAGTTCGAAAAGATATATGCGAGCTCGTTCTGCTACGATGAGGACGGCGTTGCGGTCTGGCCTGCCCAGGTGGTCAACTATACAGGAAAGACGCAGTTCCTCTTCCGCATATCAAAGGGCGTGCTCGATGTGAACGATGACTCGGTCAACGACTCCTTCGCGCCTGAAGACATAAGGATACCGTTCCGCAACATGGTGTATATCGGTGACAGCGAGACGGACATACCGTGCATGAAGCTCGTCAATTCGTACGGAGGCTATTCCGTCGGAGTGTATGATCCGGATACCGGCAGCAAGGACAGGGTCCTCAGGATGCTCGCCGAAAACAGGATACGCTATTTCGAGGCGGCGGACTACACCGAAGGCTCGGGTCTCGACAGGCTCATAAAGCTCATCATCGCAAAGACGGCCTCAAGCGAAAGACTCGAGGAGGTCCACTGCAGGAGCATGAAGGAAAGCATTTGCAAATGACACGGCAGGCTGCTTGTGGTACAATCATAATGTTGGTTTTTTATTAGACGCTCTCATTCGAGCGGGGAAGGGAAAACATGGAAAACAAAGGGACATATTACATTTCGACACCTATCTACTATCCGAGTTCGAATCTGCATATCGGACACACATACTGCACGGTCATGGCGGACGCCATGGCGCGTTTCAAGAGACTGCAGGGCTATGACGTCATGTTCCTGACGGGGACCGACGAGCACGGCCAGAAGATACAGACGAAAGCGATCGAGAAGGGCGTCACTCCGCAGGAGTACGTCGACGAGATCGTTGACGGCATACTGAAACTTTGGGAGACCATGGAGATCAGCTATGACGACTTCATCAGGACCACACAGCCGAGACACATGGAGAGAGTCCAGGAGATCTGGAAGAGGATGTACGACAAGGGCGACATCTACCTCGGTGCCTACGAGGGCCTTTACTGCAAGGAATGCGAGGCGTTCTGGACGGAGAGCCAGCTCGTGGACGGCTGCTGCCCGGACTGCGGCAGACCTGTGACAAAGGCGAGCGAAGAGGCGTATTTCTTCAGGATGTCAAAGTACGCCGACAGACTGCTCGAGCTCTTCAGGGAGAACCCGGACTTCCTGGTGCCTGAGACGAGACGCAACGAAATGGTGGCCTTCGTCGAGCAGGGCATGGAGGATCTCTGCGTATCCCGTACATCCTTCGACTGGGGCATCCCTGTGCCGAACGATCCGAAGCACGTAATGTACGTATGGGTCGACGCGCTGTCCAACTACGTTACGGCGCTCGGCGGGCCGTACGACTGCGAGAAGTTCAATAAATACTGGCCTTGCGACTGCCATCTTGTAGGCAAGGAGATCGTAAGGTTCCATTCGCTCATATGGCCTGCGATGCTGATGAGCGCGGACCTGCCTCTTCCTAAGCAGGTAAGGGGACACGGCTGGCTCCTGATGGGCGGAGAGAAAGTATCCAAGTCCAAGGCAGCCAAGGGACAGGATGTCATCGATCCTGTCGTGCTGATCGACCGCTACGGCATCGATGCGCTCAAGTACTTCCTGCTCAGAGAATACACATTCGGCCAGGACGGCACTTTCACCAACGAGGTGATGCTCAGAAGGATGAACTTCGACCTTGCCAATGACCTCGGCAACCTGCTCTCGAGAACGATCTCGATGATACAGAAGTACTGCGGAGGCAAAGTGCCTGAAGCAGCGACGAAGGATGCCATCGATGAGGAACTCATCGCTCTGGCTACATCCACGGCAGACAGGGTAGCTGCAAACATGGATGAATTCCAGTTCAACCTGGCTCTCGAGGAGATATGGGTGCTCATAAGACGCGCCAACAAGTACATCGATGAGAAGGCGCCGTGGGTGCTCGCTAAGGACGAATCGAAGAAGACCGAGCTCGACACCGTCATGAGGAACCTCGCCGAGGCGCTGAGGATAGTCTCGATACTGATCGAGCCTTACATGCACACGACTACCGACCGCATGAGAGAGCAGCTCGGACTTGCCGGTGTGCCGGTCGTATGGGAAGACGCATTCGAGTTCTATCAGATGGACGGATGCACAGTCGAGAAGGGAGACATGCTCTTCCCGAGACTTGACATCGACAAGGAACTCGAAGAACTGTACGCTCTCGGCGCTGCGGCTGCAAAGTAGATAGGAGCGGCTGCGAAATAGATGAGACCGGCGGCCGCGTAAAACCATGACGCGGCCGCCGTAAAACAGCTGAATGAAAGCGAGGATGGTGTATTATTTCATAGAAATGGCAAAACGATACACCATCCTTTAGTGTTTTTCGGAAGAATTGAGCATTTTGACCGGCAAATGGTGTAATATTTGCCGGATATCGCGGATCCATACACCCGATTTCAGCAAATACGGTGTATGGATTCGGTATAATTGCAGTTTTTTACACCATCCGGCCCGAATCATGTGAAATATGGATGGAATCTGTGTCAAATGGTGTATAGTTTCCGTAACAGGGCCGGATTTTACACCGTTTGAACGGCCCGGGAGTGAATTATGCTTTTTGATGCGCACACACATCTTAATTTTGAAAAATATACTGAAGAGGAACGCAGGGAACTCGCGGCCGAGATAGAGGCATCCGATGTGGGCTGCATCATCGATGTGGCTGACTGCGTGGAGGCGGCGAAGCTCGCGCTCAAGGATGCTGAAGACTATCCGTGGTGCTATGCCGCCGTTGGGATACACCCGGATCATGCCTCTGAATACGCCGGCATCTGCGGAGATGACCCCGAAAAGAGGCGGCAGGCTGAACAGAAGCTGGAAGCTGATCTGGAAGAGATCAGAAAGCTCGCGGCGCACCCGAAGGCTGTTGCCATAGGCGAGATCGGACTCGACTACTACTACGGCACCGATGACAGAGAAGAACAGCAGGAACTCTTCCGCAGGCAGATAAGGCTGGCGAACGAGCTCAGGATGCCGATAATGATACACACAAGGGATGCCCATCAGCTGACCATGGATATATTGAAGGAAGAAGGGGCGTTCTCGGATGAGAGAAAGACGTGGTTCCCTGAAAGGCCCGCTGCGGGAGGAGGCACAGAGCCTGACGCGAGGGTGCAGATGCACTGCTTCTCAGGATCGCCGGAACTCGCTCTTCAGTATGCAAAACTCGGAGCGACCATGTCTCTGGGCGGACCTGTGACTTTCAAAAACGGGAAGAAGGCGGCAGAGGTCGTGCGGCAGCTTCCGATAGAGTACCTGATGTCCGAGACCGACGCGCCTTATATGGCCCCGGAGCCTCTTCGCGGCAGACCGAACAAATCGCCGTATATCGAACACATAGTAAGGCGCATGGCAATGATAAAAGGAATGGAATACGATGAAGCGTCCCGCATCCTGACCGAAAACGGCAAACGCTTTTTCGGGATAACGATATGAAAAGAGATCACATCATAGAAACTATAATAGACAGCGAACTGATCGCGCCGGGCTCCGCCGTTATTGTCGGAGTATCGGGCGGTCCGGATTCGCTGTGCCTTCTGCACGCTCTTGTGAGCATATCCGACATGTTCGACCTGATGATAGTGCCGGTCCATGTGAACCATAAACTGCGGCCGGAGGCTGACGCGGAGGCCGATCATATAGCGGAGATATGCGAACGCATGGATCTGGATATCGAACTGTTCGAAGCCTCGTGCGACGAGCTTGCAAAGGAAGCCGGCATATCGATAGAGGAGGCCGGAAGGATCATCAGATACGAGATATTCGATGACGTGGCGCGCAGCGTAGAAGAGGACGGCGTACCGGGAGAGCGTATAATGATCGCTCTTGCTCACAACGCGGACGACCAGGCCGAGACCGTGCTCTTCAGGCTTATCCGCGGTACGGGTCCTCACGGGCTTGCAGGCATTCCCGCGGTAAGGATGTCTGAACTTGGATATCTCATCGTGCGTCCACTGCTTTCAGTCGAAAGAAAGGAAATAGAGGAGTACATAAGCGAAAACAGGCTCCGTCCAAACATCGACCCTTCGAACAGAGACAATAAATACGCGAGAAACCGCATCAGAAACGAGCTGATCCCTTATCTCGAAAAGAATTACAATCCGAAGATCAGAGAGCATCTGAGACGCTTCGCGAGGCTCGCATATATGGACGACATGCTGCTCAGGGAGATCGCCCTGAGCGAGTACGGCGACAGCATCAGTTTCGACGACGAAAAGGACAGGGCTGTGCTCAATCTTTCGAAAGCGAAGGACAATCCGCCTCCGGTGAACAGCAGGATCGTAAGGATGATGCTGGAGGTGCTGGGGCTTGAGTCGAACGCGACGTACGAGATCGTGAACTCGATAATGGACCTTATGTACAGCGAACACCCGTCGGCCGGCATCGATCTGCCTCTCGGCATCAGAGTTTACAGAGAGTACGACAACCTCATCTTCTCCGGAGAAGACGAGGTCCTGAAGCCGGATGAGAGCATCGGGATACTGCCGCAGGTAATACCGGCAAGAGAGTTCGAGCCTGACGAAGAACAGTCGTATGCAGCTTTTGATTTCGACAGCTTCAATGCGGAGCATCCGGGCAGCATAGGAGAGATAGTGCTCAGGACCAGGCGCGAGGGAGACTACCTGCCGATGAAAAACGGCAGCAAGAAGATACAGGATCTGCTGGTGGATTCAAAGGTCAGCAGGAACGCCAGAGACAGCATGCTGATGGCCGCCATAGGCAGCGAGGTGCTGTGGATACTGCCTGATCCGCACTTCAGCGGTGAAAGAGAAAGGGAGAAGGGCAGATTTTCACAAAAATATCAGATTTCCGACACAACAGAAAGGGTTCTTCTCATTGAATTAGGGGAATCCATGTGATAAAATTTGTGCTCGGGACACAAATTTTGCGGCGTTTTTAGTACCGCTTTTAGAAAATCAAATCGAAAAATAAAGGGGAAAGGAAACATATAAATTGAAAAACTTCGGACGCAGCGCAGGTACATACCTGATAATATTCGTCGTCGTGCTCAGCATGTCGATGATGTTCCGCAACTTCGCACAGAATTCCGACATCAAGGAAGTCAAGTTTTCACAGTTTGCCCAGCATCTTGAAAAGGGAGATTTCGAGAGCGTAAACATCACTGACAGAAAGCTCACGGGTACCAAGAAGGACGGTACCAGAGAGATCACATACGCGCCGTCTCTTGTCGAGATCAGCTGGCTTGAAGAGACAAAGCTCAATCCTATGCTCGAAGAGGGAAAGATAGAGCTCGACAGCGAGCCGCCAAAGAGCGAGTACACTCTGCTCAACCTGCTGCCTACGATCCTCATGATCGCGGCGATGGGATTCCTCTTCTATTTCATGATGAGCCAGGGCGGCAACAAGCAGGCCTTCCAGTTCGGAAAGAACAGGGCAAGGCTGTATAAGAACGACGGCAAGGCGATCACCTTTGATGATGTTGCCGGCCTCGAAGAAGAAAAAGTCGAACTTTCTGAGATCGTCGATTTCCTCAAGAACCCGTCAAAGTACAGCAAGCTCGGCGCCAGGATACCGAAGGGCGTGCTGCTCGTAGGACAGCCGGGTACAGGCAAGACATATATCTCGAGGGCTACCGCGGGTGAAGCGGGAGTGCCTTTCTTTACCATATCCGGTTCCGACTTCGTTGAGATGTTCGTCGGCGTCGGAGCTTCCCGCGTAAGGGATCTTTTCGCCGAAGCCAAGAAGAATGCTCCGTGCATCGTGTTCATCGATGAGATCGACGCTGTGGGCAGGCGCAGAGGCGCAGGCCTGGGCGGCGGAAACGACGAAAGAGAGCAGACCCTCAACCAGCTGCTGGTAGAGATGGACGGATTCGACGGCAACATCGGGATAATCATCCTCGCTGCGACAAACAGACCTGACGTTCTCGACCCGGCCCTGCTGAGACCGGGAAGGTTCGACAGACAGGTCGTTATCGGGATGCCGGATATCAAAGGAAGAGAAGAACTGTTCAGACTCTACACTAAGAACAAGCCGCTTGCTGATGATGTTTCGCCTGAGATTCTCGCGAAGAGGACTCCGGGATTCTCACCGGCCGACATAGAGAACCTCATCAACGAGGCCGCTCTTCTTACGGCGCGCCGCAACGGCACTAAGATCAGGATGGACGAGATCGAGGAAGCCACGACAAAGGTCATGGCCGGACCGCAGAAAAAGTCCAGAGTCATCTCGGAGGCAGAGAAGAAACTCACCGCTTACCACGAAGCGGGTCACGCCATCGTCATGAGAGCGACGCCGGATGCCGATCCTGTACACCAGATCACCATCATACCTAGGGGCATGGCCGGCGGATTCACGATGTGGCTGCCTGAAGAAGACAGGTTCTTCGAGACCAGAGGCCATATGATCAATACGATCAAGCACATGCTGGGAGGACGCGTGGCCGAAGAGCTCAAGCTCGAAGACATCTCAACAGGAGCGAGCAACGACCTCGAAAGAGCCACGGAGATCGCCCGCCAGATGATCACGAAATACGGATTCAGCGAAAAACTCGGACCTGTTTCGTTCAGTTCGAGCGATGAGGTATTCCTCGGAAGGGACTTTTCGACACGTCAGAATTACTCCGAAGAAGTCGCTTCAGAGGTCGACCGTGAGATAAGAAGACTTCTTAACGACTGCTATGATGCGACGAGAAAGATCCTCATCGAAAACGATGCGGCATTCGAGAGAGTCGCGCAGGCTCTGCTGCTCGTGGAGACTCTCGACGGAGACCAGTTCGAGAGACTGTTCAAGGGCGAGATCGATCCTGATGGCATAAAGGAAGAGGTCGAAGACATGAGCAAAAAGCTTGCCCGCAAGAACAAGAAGGAAGCTGAAGAGTCGGCACGCATACAGGAGCAGGAAAGGCTCGAAAGACAGGACGAGATCGAAAGGATACAGGATAAGATCAACGGGATAGACCGCAAAGTCGAAGCCGGAGATCTGCCCGAACTCAAAAGACGATCTGCTGCGAGGCAGGCCGGAGGCGAAAAAAAGAAAACTTCTGTAAAGAAGGAAGCTCCTGAAAAGAAGGAAACTCCTGAGAAAAAAGAAGCTCCTGAAAAGAAGGAAACTCCTGAAAAGGAAGATGACGAATAGCGGAGAATCTCAATGAAGATAAGTGTAAACGACTGCCTTAAACTGGATGCTTTCAGAGGAAGCCTCAAGGCGCGTGAGGAGCGTCTCAGTCCTGGACGAGGACGACCTCGGCATGGGCGTAGAGAGAAACGGAATCAGCGAACAGATGGTCATCACTCACTTCTGGACGAGCAGAGACGACATTGAGGCGCAGAAGGCGGCTGTGACCGCGCTGGGCAAAAAAGGGATCAGCGCTCTTGTCGTATATCTGAACGAAAAAGGGGTGACCGATATCGCTCCGGCTGTCATTCGTGCGGCCGAAAGCGCGGGCCTGCCTCTCATAACCATCTCAGACAACGGCAATGTCACCTATTCTATGCTGATCGAGCAGGTGCTCGACAAGATACTCTACGGAGAGAACTACAGCGACAATATACTCAACAACTCGATCTATCATCTGCTCAACTTCGAAAAGCACAGCAGTTTCCCTGCGGCGCTGCGCGAGGCGGCGATGAACAACGACTATCAGGTAGTGCTGATGACGGAGGAGTTCAATACCATCCTGACTGTAGAGACAAGACATCTTGTAAAGATCGAGGATGCGGTACAGGCGGCACGGAAGCTCGATGCGTTCAACATGAACGGATTCACACGCGTCGAGATCGAAAGCGTCGTGACATACTGGGGCTTCATCAATATCAAGGACAGCAGATATATACTGGTCATAGTCGACAACGAGGACGAGTATTCGGCTGCCGAGATGAGCAAGCTCGCTCAGACCATAGAACTCGCTATCGGCATGTGGAAGTACACTCCGGACAGGGATTCGAGAGCAGAATTCATAAAGTCCGCAGTCAGGGGCGATATCTCGTTCTGCCATACGCTGCTCGACGAGTCGGGCCTTCGCGGCATGCAGTTCACCAGCGCCTTTTATATCAAGGACGCGCATGATGATCAGGAAAGATTCCTCGAGATACTCGACAGGCACAGAAAGAGTTCCGGCTTCGGTCTTCTGGTAACAAAGGAAGCAGAAGAGATCTACGGGATCGTATACGTCGAGGACGGACAGGAGAGAGGCATCGAGGTCAAGAACGCCTGCTTAGCGATGTTCGATGAACTCAAGGCGGTCTGCAGAGAAGAGAGGATATTCCACATCACCGGAATGGAAAAGCTCGAGACCTGCGTAGACGGCTTCAAGATGATAAACAAGACAGGCAGATACATGGAGAAGATATTCCCGTTCAAGAGAGTGTTCTCCAAGTACGAGATCTCCATGGTGAGCGACTGCGTATACATGCAGACCGGGTCGCAGCTGCAGAGAAAGATGTATCTGGACCTTCTGGAGCCTTTCGAAAGAGAAGTTTCACGCAACAAGGGAAGGATGCTCATAGATACGCTGTCCACATTCGTGCTCGATGCGGGCATGAACAGCAACAAGACAGCCGAATTCATGAACATACATAACAATACCGTGCAGTACAGGCTCAAGAAAGCCAACGAGATACTCGGCGCGGAGATGACGGCGAACCGGGTGATCCCGGGACTCACGATGGCGCTCGCGCTTAAGAGACTGGAGGAAGACTGATATGCTGCTTGCGATAGATGTGGGCAACACCAACATTGTGCTCGGAGTATTCGAGGGCGACAGGCTCGTTGAGAGCTGGAGACTCGCGACCGACAACAACAGATCTGCCGACGAGTACGGCACCATCATCAATTCGATGTTCAGATACGCGGATATCGGTCCGGAAGACATAGACGATGTGATCATATCGTCTGTAGTCCCGTCGCTTCTGTTCACGCTCGAGCATATGTGTCTCAAATACTACGACAAGAACCCTATCGTAGTCGAGCAGGGCATCAAGACCGGGATCAAGGTCAGATACGATGATCCGCGACAGCTCGGCGCAGACCGTATCGTGAATGCGGTCGCAGCACATACCAGATACGGCGGCAACCTCATCGTCATAGACTTCGGGACCGCGACCACTTTCTCGTGCGTTTCGGCGGACGGAGAGTTTCTCGGAGGCGCGATAGCGCCGGGGATCAAGACACAGGCTGCGGCGCTTTTCGAGCACACCGCTAAACTGCCGAATGTCGATCTTGAGATACCGGGAAGCTTCATCGCAAGAAACACGAGCGAAGGCATGAGATCCGGACTTATCTACGGACACATGGGCTTTACCGAGCACATGGTGAAGGGCATGAAACAGGAGATGTGCAGCGAGCTCGGGTGCCGTCCCGAAGACATAAAGGTAGTGGCTACAGGCGGAATGGCGACCATGGTCGAGAGCGGAGTATCCTGTATCGATGAGATCGACAGAAGGCTCACGCTCGACGGACTCCAGATGATCCACGAAAAGAACAGGGGCCTCAACAAGAAGAGGGTCCTGCAGGACTGATACTGCTTTTACATGAACATAGGCGACCTTAAACTGAAGAATCCCTGGCTGCTGGCTCCGATGGCGGGCTTTACCGACGCAGTGATGCGTACGCTTTGCGAAGAGCAGGGCGCTTCACTTACCTATACCGAGATGGTGAGCGCCAAGGGTCTGTACTACGGCGGCAGCAAGACGAGCAGACTGACATACATACCCGAGAACGCCGGCCCGACTGCGATACAGATATTCGGTAGCGAACCCGAGGTGATGGCATATGCCGCGAGGGAGCTCGACAGCCTTCCGAACAGGGTGCTCGACATAAACATGGGCTGCCCCGTGCCGAAGGTGGTGCGCTCCGGAGACGGATCTGCTCTGATGAGAGATCCGGACCTTGTGTACGAGATAGTCAGGGCTGCAGTGTCCGCGTCCTCAAAGCCCGTGACGGTCAAGATAAGAAAGGGATTCACCGAAGATGCGGTCAATGCTCCTGAGGTGGCAAAAGCCGCCGAAGAAGGCGGCTGCGCAGCGGTAGCCGTTCATGGCAGGACGCGCGGCCAGTACTACAGCGGTACAGTAGACAGGGACATAATTAGAAAAGTAAAGGAAAGCGTGTCGGTGCCTGTGATCGCAAGCGGCGATGTCACCACTGCCGAAGAGGGCATGAGCATGCTCGCGGAGACAGGCTGCGACATGGTCATGATAGGCCGCGGAGCTCTCGGAAATCCATGGATATTCAGGGAGCTTGACTGCGCATACAGGGGAGAACCGGTCCCGCCTGCTCCGCCGGCGGCTGAGAGAAAGGCCATGATGATAAGGCATCTTGAGATGCTCTGCGAGCTGAAAGGCGAGTACACAGGAGTCAGGGAATTCAGAAAGTATATAACGCGCTACACTAAGGGACTGCCCGGAGCGGCAGCTCTGAGAAGGAGCTCTAACGATATAGCGGGTCTCGATGAGATGGCCCGCGTGATAAGAGAAAGCATCGGTGAGTAAGAAAAAGAACGGAACAACATCATATATCAGAACGGTCCTGCTGGCGGCTTTAACTGCCGGCATGGTCTTTGCTTTGTGCGGATGTACCACATACAACAGCTTCAGGCAGACGTATATCACAAAGCCGGATCCGGCCAGCCAGACCGTACCGACCATTACTATAGGTGTAATAGAACCTCAGACGGGAAGATACCACGAAAAGGGCATAGCCGAGCTTAAGGGCATCGAACTTGCCAACAGCATATACAATAACGTGGACGGATACAAAGTGGAACTCGTCAAGGTCGACACGCAGTCTTCCGTAAGCGCTACAAATACCGCGATCCAGGCCCTGCTCGAGATGAAGCCTGTCGCGATCATCGGAACCGCCGGAGACGCCTCGTCGCTGGCGATATCCGACTATGTAGACGAAGCCAGGGTGCCGGCTATCACTCCGTCTGCCACGAATCCGCTTATAACGCAGAGCAGCCATTACTATTTCAGGGCATGCATGACAGATTCCCAGATGGGAGAAGGCCTTGCCGAATATGCCTGCAGAAAGCTCGGAGCCGACAGCATAGGAGTCATCACGATAAAGAATGACACCAGCACATCGGCGCTGCTCGACGGATTCTATGACAAGATAAAGGAGCTGAGAGGCAAGAGAGACAGGACAGTCACGGTCAGACCGGAGATACAGCCGACCGAAGACGAAATGAAGGATGCCCTGAAGCAGATCAGATCCGCCGGGGCCGAGGCGTGCTTCGTCTCCATGGGGCCTGAAGAAATGGATACGTTCTTTACTCTGGCTGAAAAGATGAAAATGACGGATGTCACCTATCTCGGAACAAGGAACTGGGGAGATGCCGCGTTCGTGGCTATGATGGGCAGACATAAAAACATAAAAGTGGTATTCCCGTACGAATCCGTGCTCTCAAAAACGGACGACACCTCGGATACCGCGACCGAAGAGGCCCAGAGGTTCCAGATCGAATATGCCAACAGATACGGTGTAGATGACGTGCCGACCGACAACGCGGCGCTCGGATACGATTCATATCTCCTGGTCATCAACGCCATACACAATTCAAAGTCGCTGACCGGCAGCGATATAAGGGCGGGACTGAGAGATCTCAAAGATCTCAAATGCGCCACCGGAGTGTTCAGTTTCGACAATACGGGCAACGTAGTCAGAGCGGTGACCCTCTCGACCATAAAGGGAGGCAAGCCTGTCACGGAATATGTGACTAGGAGCGAGACTGAAGCGAAAAAGCTCGAGGATATCGAAAACAGCGGAGAACAAGAGGCTTACTGATGACTTATTCGGAAAAACTAGACTCTTACAGGGAAGAGATCATCAAAACACTCGGCGAATCGATCAGCTGTCCAAGCGTGAACAGTGAAGCTGTAAGGACTGCTGACGGCGAGGTATATCCTTTCGGCAAGGGCGTTCAGGACGCGCTCGAACACATGCTGAAGACCGGCGAAGAGATGGGCTTTGATGTGTTCAACGACGACAACTACGCGGGCTATATACAGTACAGCGCTCCGGAAGGAGGGGACGGATACTTCGGCATCGTGGGCCATCTTGATGTGATGCCTGAAGGAAGCGGATGGACAGGTGATCCTTTCGTCATGACCGAAAAGGACGGCATCCTGTACGGCAGAGGAACATCCGACGACAAGGGCCCGGTCGTGGCGTGCCTGTACGCCATGAAAGCGATAAAAGATGCCGGGATCGTTCCCCGCAGGAACATAAGGCTGGTCCTCGGTCTCGATGAGGAGAGCGGAGATCTGAGTTCAGAACATTACCTCGAAAGCTGCGGCAAGCCGGAATCCGGATTCACTCCCGACGGAAGGTTTCCTCTTGTCAACGGCGAGATGGGCATAATGATATTCGAACTCGCCCAGAAGTTTACGACGAAGCCGGCAAAGGACGCTCTGAGGCTTACAAAGCTCGAGGGCGGCACGGCGCCGAATGCTGTCCCGGCGAACGCCAGGGCGGTCATCTCGGGCAGCAAAGAGCAGTATGATCTCATCTCTGACAGAGCGGGACTTTACGCTGAAGAGACAGGCCACAAACTGAAGACGAAAAAGCAGGGCAGCGCGCTCGTGATAGAGGCTGAAGGAGTCGCGGCCCACGGAGCTCGTCCGGAACTTGGTCTCAACGCGGTCAGCATACTCATGGACTTCCTGAGCAGGATAGGTTTCGCCAACGAAGAACTCAACGAGTTCATAGCGTTCTACAACGAGAGGATCGGATTCGACCTGCACGGGGAGAGAATGGGCTGTTATTGCGAGGATAAGCCGTCCGGACCATTGATTTTTAACGTCGGACTCGCTAATATAAACGAAGAGATCGCTACGCTCACCGTAAACATAAGATATCCGGTGAGCTGCACTGCCGAAGAGGTCACCGGAGCCATGGAGGAGGTCCTCGGTTCCGGACGCGTCGGCATAGTCACCAGGTCGGTGTTTGAGCCTATCTACGTTGAGCCTGACGATCCGGAATTGATCACCATGCTCGAATCCTACAGAAAGAACACGGGCGATCACGAATCGAAACCGCTCACGACAGGGGGCGGCACATATGCTAAAATGATAGGCAATATAATCGCTTTCGGGGCCCTGTTCCCGGGCGAAGACAACACGATGCACCAGGCGGACGAAAAGATCAGCGTCGAGTCTCTGATGAAGATGGCTCATATCTACGCTGACTCGATATTCGCCCTCTGTTGCGAATAAACTACCGTTATATCCCAATAATCTGTTTCAGGGCGTGGTGAAAGTCCACACCGGCGGTGATAGCGTAAGTGCTTAAGTCCGCGAGCCATCAGGCCGAACCGGTGAGAATCCGGTACCGACGGTATAGTCCGGATGAAAGAAACATTGCAAGTGAGATTTGTGATGAATGGCCTTGACTAGCTTCAGGGCCATTATTAATGCCTGACAGATTCCACCCGTTCATCAAGAGGAGGAAAACTGTTATGAACCAAAGCAAATTTACTACTGAAAAGCTCGCCAAACTGGCGATGATGACTGCAGTATCTGTCGTGCTGCTGCTGATCGTAAGGATACCATGGCCTGCGGCGCCTTTCCTTGTGTACGATCCGGCCGATGTGCCTATCTACATCACGGCGTTCGCGTACGGACCGGTCGAAGGACTCATAGTGACCCTGGTAGTGTGCCTCATACAGGCATTCGGGCTCGGAGGCGACGGACTGTACGGGTTCCTGATGCACTTTGTGGCTACGGGCATCGTGGCAGTGGCGATCGGCGTCATGTACCGCCGCAAAAAGACCAAAAAGACTGCTGTAAAGGCGCTGATCACAGGCGTGATCATCTCGGTGATCGTGATGTGCATCATGAACCTCATCGTGACTCCTGTATACATGGGAGCTCCGAGGTCAGCTGTCGCTGCGATGATCCCTACCGTGATCATCCCGTTCAACCTGGTGAAGTCGGGCGCCAACGCTGTCCTCACATTCGTGCTGTACAAGAGGATATCCGGTCTGCTGCACGGAAGCGGCAGGACCGTAAAAACTGATGAAAAGGATATTGCAGCTTGAAAACAGTAAGACCGCGCAC
>CACYHM010000038.1 GCA_902774195.1 uncultured Eubacteriales bacterium | reverse complement strand
GATGCCGAAGAGCTGCGCCAGAGGCGCTATTATAGGTATCAGCAGGAATGCCTTGGCTGAGCCCGATGAGATGAAGAAATTCATCACCAGGCAGATCAGATATATGAAGAGTATCACGCCCGCCTTCGGCATGCCTCCTGCCATCTCCGCGGCCGAATGCAGTATCGTGTCGAGTATCTTCGCCTCGGTCATGGTGTACTTGATCGAGGCCGCCATGAGTATCATTATGATCGAAGGGGATATCGCGACGATCCCTTTCAGAAAATACTTCCCGAGGTCCTTCGCGCTCATGCCGGATATCAGAAGCGAAGAGATGCCGGCTGCGAGGAACATAAGCGCTACTATTATCATGGTATAGTCCTGAAGCGCCGTTATGAAGCCCGAGCTGAGCACAATCAGTATCCCGATCCCCAGCAGTACCGCGAAAACCCTGAGGCCCCTGTCCATCTTCGGATCCCTTACGAATCCATTGTCAGCAGCAGTCTCGTCCACAGGCCTTTCCGTCTTACGGGCACGGCTTCTCACGAACCACAGCAGAAGACCGTATATCAGCACGAACGAAAGCGCCCTGAGCCACATGCCGCTGAACATCGGAAGCCCCGCCAGTCCCTGTGCGACTCCTATCGTGAACGGGTTCGCGACCCCCGCGGCAAAGCCGCAGCCCGCAGCAAGAAGCGACATGGCGACACCAGTCACGGAGTCCCATCCGAGAGCTGCCGCAAGAGCGACGACTATCGGCGCCATAGGTATGACCTCTTCGAAGGATCCCACGAGCGAGCCCATGGCCATGAAGAAGAATATGAGCACGGCCATCAGCCTGTACCTGACCTTGCCGAAGCGGTCGACTATCCTCCCGAGCATGTAGTTCATCAGCCCGCCCGCGGAAAGCGCGTTGAACACTCCTCCTATGACGAGCAGGAATATGAGGACCGCGATAATCGTGCCCGAGCCCTCGGCTCCCAGCACCAGGAAAGGCGAAAGCAGCCACTTCCAGAACGGGATCCCTCCGTCCACATACCGGAATCCCCCTTCGGGATCGATCACGGTATGTCCCGCTTCGTCGGTGATCCTCGCGTACTCTCCGCCCGGTATCACGAGCGTGAGTATGTACGTGAACACCATCAGAAGGAATATTATCCCCAGCGCGATGAGGAAGGATCTCGCTCCTATATTGATGCCCTGAGCTTCAGCATCGTTTTGTCTGCTTTTGTCTGACATGACAGGTCCCTTCTATACGTGAGTCAGCATGTACCTGTAGTAGTCTATGGCAGGCACGAGCGTATCGATATCGAGGCACTCGTTCACGCCGTGTATCGAATCCATCTGTTCCCCCGATATGAGGAAAGGCAGGAACCTGATGCACTGATCGCACAGACTGCCGAAGAATCTCGAATCAGAGCAGCCTGTCATGATGAAAGGCGCGCAGGCGTCGACGAAAGGCAGCGTCGCTGCAACAGCTTCCTCAACGAGTCTGAAGGCCCTCCCGTTATAGTCCGTGATATCCGACTCGACCCCCTGCTCCGTGATCTCTATCTCAAGGCCGAACTTCTTTGCCGCCTTTGTTATCTCTTTCATCGAATCCGCCATGCCCTGGTGGGCCTTGCCCTGATGATGCGAGCACCTCATGTCACCGATGACCCAGGCTTCTCTCGGTATGACGTTGACAGCTTCTCCTCCGCCCGTCATCGTGAATGCTATGGTCGTCGTGACCAGCGCGTTGGCTGTCGGACCGAACATCGGCAGCAGAGCTCCGAGAGGCTTTTTCAGTCTGCCGGCGTTCTCCATGACTTTGCCGGCCATGCCCATGTACGGCGCAAAACGCCTCAGCATCTCGACCGTGGCCGGCGAGAGCTGCACATCGAAGATATGGTGTCTTTCGACATATGCAATGAATCCGGCGAGCCTCGCGACAGGCGTGTCCCTGCCCGGAGTGGATGAATGGCCGCCTTCGGATCTTGCGATGAACTTCAGATTGACGATGCTCTTTTCGCCCACTCCGATCATGGCGAATGTGCCCTTCGCTCCGCCTATAGGTTCATAGAGTATGTCTCCGCCCTCGTCGAAGACCATATCCAGGCGTATGCCTCGTTCCCTGAGCCAGGCGGAAATATCACTGGCGCCCTGTCCGTGGGTCTCTTCATTGCATGCCATCTCAAAATAGATCGTCCTTTCAGGTCTGAAGCCCTCCGCCGCGAGTTCATCCGCGGCCTGCAGCATGCCAAAGACACCGCTTTTGTCATCGAGAGTTCCTCTGCCCCATATCTTTCCTTCGGCGATCTCGCCGCTGAAAGGCGGGTACTTCCACTCTCCGGGCGCCGGCACCACGTCGTAATGGTTCATGAAGAGCACCGGAGCGATGCTCCCGTCACTTCCCTTCCATTCCATCAGAACGGATCCGTCAAAATCCCTTACCTCGCAGGCATCCTTTATATGCGGGAAGAGCTCCCACATCAGTTCGCGGAACTTCGCGAAGTTTTCAGGATCGCTTCCGTTGTTCGCATCCGACACCGTATCGATCCTTATCATCCTCTGAAACGCGCTTACATACCTGTCCTGTCTTTCCATGCTCATGAATATCCACCCGCTTTTCGTCATGACGGCCTGCCGCAGCAGTTCTTGTATTTTTTCCCGCTCCCGCACGGGCAGGGATCGTTCCTGCCGATCTTGACGCGCCGGACGGGAGCTTCCTTCCTTTTGCCGCCCGCGCTTTTCAGCGCCATCAGCGCCGCCATCTCGTAAGAGTCATGTCCTCTGTTGTCCCTTATGCGGCACTCCCTGCTCATCTCCATGAAGAGCTCTATGAGCTTTACCTCCGCCTCATCGGACGGGAAGCTGAGTCCAAGAGCGTCGACCGCGTCATTCACTCTGACATGGTCGTTGACAGCCTCGTACAGCTCGTGCACCTTCATTCCCGCCTCATCAGGATCCATCCTGAAAGTCAGCGCTATATATTCCTGGAGCTTCGCATGCGACTCCCGGCTCAGAAGGCAGCCTCTTTCGTAGAGCTCTTCTGTCTCTTCGCGCGACGGGACATAATACGGGGTATCGCCCTGTATCTTCGTTTCAAGGTATTTCCAGTAATCGTTCTGTTCATATCCGTTCAGCACGAGTCTTCCGTCCCTTTCGGCGAACCACTGTGAATGTGCCGGCGTGGTCCTGAAAAGTTCCATGACCTCGTCCATACCGGCATTTACGTATCTTACGGCAAAGAGATCCCTTAAGGCTTCTTTGCTCATCACGCCGTAGAGGTATCTCGCAGCCTCGAGGCACTTGTACATCCAGTTGCGCTTCTGCCATCTTAGTTCGAGTTCATCGTCCCATATCCCGGCGTAGGTCTCGCGTATCTTCTGCGGGATGATCACTTTATCTCCCGGCATCAGCATGACAAGATCGTCCCTTTCGAGAAGCTCCGCTATGAGCTTGTCCGTCTCTGCAGTCAGAATGGCTCCCGCCGGCTTGTCCAGCAGGAATCTGAAAAGCTGCATCTCGCTCTCTCCGAGAGCCGTCAGTCTGTCTTCAAATGCCTTTATGTCTTTATCACTCATCGCGCGATGCTTCTCCTGTGAATACCTCTGATCTCTTTTATGAGACTACCAAAAAACGCTTATTGATAGTATAATGTATTCATTATGAAAATGACAGAAATACTCGAAAAAGACAAAGAGAATCTCCTTACCGAGATAGCCGGCGCGGGTTCAGCCGAGGCCGCGGTCCCTGTGCTCGAAAAGGAGGTCGACAAGCTGCTTCTCATGCATAACGACGCTGCCGAAAGCGACGCCGAGCGCGATGCCGCCGCGCACATCATGCAGGCCGTCCGCCTGTCGCTGCCGATGATCGATTCGATCGGCTATACACGGGTCTGGGAGCGCGGCAAAAACAGATCCCCTGAAGAAGACGGAGGCGGCGTCTCGGTCACTTCGATAATCATGCTTCTGGGAGGCGTCGTGCTGATCGTCTACGGTCTCTTCCCTCTCGTTATGACGGGACTTGATCAGACGAGATCCGAAGATATGGCAGGCTTCATCGTAAAATGCGCCTCCATACTCATGGGCATGGTCTTCCTCTATCTTTCAGGCTCGGTCTACGGCAGACCTAAGAGCAGAGGAAAGAAGGAGTATCAGGTCGAGATGCACGTGGATTCCGAACGCATCTTCCGCTGTTTCAGATCAGTTATCATCTCTGCCGATCAGAGCCTCGACGAAGTCAGGCTCGCCGAAAAGCAGAGCAAACGCGAACAGGCCGGGCTCATAGACGGAAGGACCGCTACCGGACCTGAGCTGGATCTCTTCTCCGACCTGCTGGCGGCGTCTTACAGCGGAGATCCTGAATACGCGCTCGAAAAGATCGAGGCGATCAAGTACTACCTGCACAAGCAGCAGATAGAGGTGGTCGATTACAGCCCGGAAACGAAAGACTGGTTCGACCTCATGCCGGGCAAAAAGAAAGGCACCATCAGACCTGCCATGACAGCGAACGGCGCCCTTCTCAGAAAAGGCCTCGCCTCCAGCGGAAAATAACACACTTGTCCAGTATTACCGAAAGGTGGATTAGCCAGAATGGATCGTTTTTTCGGATTCGACCTTGGTGACGCCGAGAGCGCCATCTCAAGACTAGTAAAAGAAGAACAGAATACACCTGAGATGCTCACAGTCGTCGGCGAGCAGAGTTTTATCACCGCTTACGCCCAGCTGCAGAACGGTGATCTCATCATCGGCGAGAAAGCCTGTTATGCAGACAACGCGGTAAAGAGAAAGCTTCGTTTCAAGAGCCGCTTCCTGACCGACAGGTCGAGCGAGGCGGATGTCAGGAGCTTTGCCGCGGGAGTACTCGGTGAGCTCTACGGCAGCGGAGAGCTTGTCAAGAACGAGAACTGCAGCTTTTACATCGGCTGCCCTGCCGGCTGGGACAGGAACACCCGCGAGCGCTACAGAGAGATATTCGAAAGAGCCGGGTATCCCCCTTCGAGGATAATCTCGGAATCGCGCGCAGCCATGGTGAGCGCATGCCAGTCGAAGCACCTTCAGGTCGGAGTGGACATACTGTCCAGGCCTGTGCTCGTGATCGACATAGGCTCATCGACGACCGATTTCGCTTACATCATGGGCGGCAAGGAAGTCGAGATGAGGACCGGCGGCGAAGTGGTCCTCGGCGGAGGTCTGATGGACGAGATACTGCTCGAGGAGTCAGTAGCGTCTGCAGGGCTTATGAAAAAGAAGATACAGTCGGTATTCGAAAAGAGCGAGCCCTGGAGAACGTACGCCGAATTCGCGGCAAGAAGGCTCAAGGAAAAGTATTATTCCGACGAGGAATACTGGAGCACGCATGACTGCCATGAGAGCATAGTCCTCCACTACGATCTTCCGGTCAAGCTTACTCTGAGGATGGACAGAAAGATCGCCGACAGGCTTGTCAATAAAAAGATAGATAAGCTCGGCAGACGCTCCTGGAAAGATGTCTTCATCTCATCCCTGAAGGATGTACAGAAGAGCATCACAGGCGCGCAGCCTGAGCTCATATTCCTGACCGGCGGAGTGAGCAAGCTCCCTGCGATACGCGACTGGTGCAGCAGCGTGTTCAGTGATTCCATCGTCATATCGGCCACGGATCCGGAGTTCTCCGTATCCAAAGGGCTCTCCTACTGCGGACGCATCGACGAGGATCTTTCGGAGTTCAGGACTGAGCTCGATGAGCTTATCGCGTCCACAGCCATAGAGGATATCGTCAGTAAAAACATCCCTTCGCTTTACAGAAAAGCGGTCGACACGCTGGTCGATCCTATCGTTAAGAAAGTCGCTGTCCCTGTATTCGACAGATGGAGAAACGGCGAGATCGCAAGGCTGGGCGATACAGACGAGATACTTCAGAGCGAGGTGGAACATTTCATAAGGACGGACGAAGCCAGAGAGCTTCTGGCCGGCCCTATCACCGACTGGCTCAAGCCTGTTATCGAAGAACTCGAAGGCCTGACAGTCCCTATCTGTCTGAAGCACAGAGTTCCGTATACAGCGCTCAGCCTCAAGTCGTATCTGAACGCTACTGACATAGATATCAAGGTCGACGCAAAGAATATATTCGCTGTCGATGAGCTCACTTTCCTGATCGACTCCATAGTCACGGCTCTTGTCGCACTTCTGATCGCGGCCATCGACGTGATCCCGTTCATGGCGGGTCCCGAGGGAGTTCTTATCGGCATAGTCGCCTCGATAGTCGTGCTCTTCCTCGGCAAGGACAAGATGCAGGAGACCATGCTCACCGCTGATATCCCTAAGGCAATGAGGAAGCTCATCCCTAAGGGCGCGTTCAGTTCGCGCACCGAGAGCATAAGCGCGGATATCAAGGAGTCATTCTACCAGACGCTCGACAAGGAAAAGAGCGACGAGATCAGGGAGCGCATGGTATCCGAGATAAGCGGTCAGATCGAGACTACCCTCATACACATGGCCGAGGTCGTGGAGATCCCGCTGGGATAGGAAGAAAAAATGAGACAGAACAGAACAGCAAGAAACGCAGAAACATATAGCGAAAACAATAAAAGCAGTACTGGGAAGGTGCTGCTTTTGGTTATTGTCATCATCGTGCTTGCCGCGGCAGGATTTGCCGCTTACAAGTATAAAAGCGCAAAGGATTCGATATCGCTTGACCTGAAGGACAACGACTTCAACGTCGAATTCGGTTCAGATCTCTCATCAGCGGACTACGTTGCGGACTCAAACGGCGATGTCGCTCCTTCAAGAAAGATGCTCGACACTTCATCACTCGGCGAAAAAGAGATCGTGTATAAGGTCACGAAGCCTGTCCTCGGCGGTCTCCTGAAGCCGAGCGGAGAATATGTGATGCATTACACGGTAGTCGATACCCAGAAGCCTCTGATACTCTGGAGCGGCGACGGAGTCATCCTTCAGAAGGGAGAAGAATTCAATATATCGGATATCATCGGCTACGGCGACAATGCCGACAGCAAGCTGGACGTGGAATACAAGGGGAAGGTGGACATGGACAAGACCGGCAGGTACCCTCTCCACGTCAAGGTCACTGACGATTCGGGCAACAAGACCGAGTGGGATCTCACCGTCGAGGTCGCTGACGAGATCCCTGCAAACGGAGATGACAGCGAGGGCACGGCATTCGCTGATTTCGTAAATGAGTATAAAGGCGACGGCAGATCATTCGGTATCGATGTGTCATCATGGCAGGATGAAATAGATTTTGAGGCCGTCAAAAAGGCTGGATGCGATTTTGCGATCATAAGGATAGGATTCTCTACCGGAGACGATGATGTCGCAGACCTTGACAATACATACAAAGAGAATATCAAAAACGCCCGCGCCGCAGGACTGAAGACCGGAGTGTATATTTACAGCTACGACAGCAGCGAAGAGATGGTAAAAAAGACCGCGGACTGGGTGGTCGAACAGCTTGACGGCGTCAAACTGGACCTGCCCGTTGCCTTCGACTGGGAGGATTTCGGACAGTTCCAGACATATAATATGAATTTCCGGGATGTCAACAGGCTGTATGATGTCTTTTCAGACGAGCTTTCGAAAGCCGGTTATGACTGCATGCTCTACAGCAGCAAGAATTATCTCGAGGATGTGTGGGAAGACACCGATAAAAGACCGGTGTGGCTCGCCCACTATACCGGCAGCACGGATTACGAAGGTCCGTACATGATATGGCAGGCCAGCAACACCGGCCGGATCGACGGCATCAAAGGCGCCGTCGACATGGATATTATGTATGAGAGATAGGACTGGTCCTAAATATTACCGGCAAGATATCTTTTGAGCTCTCTGTCTGAATCGGCAGAGAGTTTTTCTTCGTCTACTCCTGTGATCCTGCCGTTCTCGACTGTGACCTCTCCGTCTATGACGGTGTAGTCAACAGCGCCCCTGACGCCGACAGTACCGAGCACCGATGCAGGATCGTAGCAGGCTCCCGTGAGTTCTGTACGGTTGGAGTCGATCAGGAAGAAGTCAGCGCACTTGCCTGTCTCGATCGAACCGATCTCCTTGTCTCTTCCGAGCAGCCTTGCCGAGCCTATGGTAGCCATCCTTAGGATGTCGTATCCCGTAGGCGCGTCCTTGCTTGAATTGAGCCTGTGAAGGAGGAATGCCACGCGGATCTCCTCGAGCAGGTCCGAACCGTCATTCGACGCCGATCCGTCTACTCCGAGTCCCACAGGAATGCCCATGTGGAGCATCTCCGGGATGCGGGCGATACCCGACGAGAGCTTCATGTTGGAGATCGGGCAGTGACATACGCCCGTGCCTGTCTCGGCCAGCTTCGCGAGCTCTGCATCGTTGAAATGTATGCCGTGGGCATACCATACATCGTCGCCTATCCAGCCCACTTTTTCCATGTACTCAAGAGGTCTCATGCCCTCGCGCGCAAGCATGTATTCTTCTTCATCCTTGGTCTCGCAGAGGTGGGTATGCAGTCTGACGCCCTTCTCTCTCGCGAGCTTTGCAGACTCCACAAGCAGCTCCTCGGATACCGAGAACGGCGAGCACGGCGCAAGCGCTATGCGTCTCTTTGAGCGGAACGATGTGTCGTGATACTTGTCGATCAGGTCTATGCTGTCCTTCATGATCTCGTCGACAGTCTGCACGACACTGTCAGGAGGAAGTCCCCCGTCCTTTACCGAAAGGTCCATCGAGCCTCTCGAGAAGTGCATCCTCACTCCGAGCTTGTCCGCGGCCGCCGCCTGTGCGCCGATCAGATCCCCCGCGCCTGCCGGGAATACGTAGTGATGATCGAAGACGGTCGTGCAGCCGTTCTTCATCAGCTCGCCCATGCCCGTCAGCGATGACAGGTATATAGTATCCTCGTTGAGGTTCTTCCAGATCTCGTAAAGAGTCTTGAGCCAGTCGAAAAGCTCCATGTTCTGTACCTTCGGAAGGTTGCGCGAGAACACCTGATAAAGGTGGTGATGAGCGTTCACGAGGCCCGGATAGCAGAGCATTCCTTTGCCGTCGATGACCTTGTCCGCATCGCGCTTCTCAGTACCTATGTACTCGATGAGACCGTCTTTGCAATACAGGTTCACGTTCTCATATACCGTGTTCTTCATGTCGCACGACACTATCGCGCGTATGTTGTTTACTGCCAGTGTACTCATGTCATCAGTCCTTTCCTGATCACTTCCGCAGGGTCAGTCCCTGCGGAATGTGATCTCGTTGTCTGTCATCTCGTCGACTATGGCAAGCGACTCCACTCTGTAGCCCTTCGCCCTGAGGCTGTCGCCTCCCATCTGGAAGCCTTTTTCTATCGCCGCAACGCAGCCGACTACCGTCGCGCCCGCCTGTCCGACGATATTTATGAGGCCGTTCAGGGCGCTGCCGTGAGCCAGAAAGTCATCGACTATCAGGATGCGGTCGTCTGCCGAAATATACTCCTTCGTCACCACGACGTTGTTCGTGTCGCCGTGGGTGAACGACTTGACCGGAGTCGAATAGCAGCCGCCCGAGATATTGGAAGACTTGTTCTTTTTGGCGTATACGACCGGCAGCCCCATGGCGAACCCCGCGGATATAGCGATTGGGATGCCCGATGATTCGATAGTGAGGATCTTAGTGATCTCCTCGTCTCTGAAGAGATCCCTTATCTCCTCTCCTATCTCCTTCATGAACACCGTATCCACCTGCTGGTTCAGAAAGCTGCCTACCTTGAGCACTCCGCCCGGCAGTATGGCCGCCTCAGCCAGTATCTTTTCTTCCATTTTCTTCATGGAGTATCCCTGCCTTTTTATTTGATATCGTTGTTCGTCTTTCCCTGACGGAACTGGCTTACGTCTCCTGTCTTCTCCTGGTCAGGATACAGAGGGATAGCAGCAGCATACAGAGCCGCGCATGTCACGAGGTCCTGCTTCCATGTGATCTCGTTAGGAGCGTGAGCCTGGCTCTCTGCTCCAGGTCCGAATCCTACGCA
>CACYHM010000037.1 GCA_902774195.1 uncultured Eubacteriales bacterium | reverse complement strand
CTGAGCAGACTCGAACTGCCGAAACCTCTTCCTTACCAAGGAAGTGCTCTACCTACTGAGCTACAGCAGCGCATAGCTTTATTAATATATCATTCTTTCCGATCGTTGTAAAGTTTATCGCGTTTTATTTTTTATAGTACAAGGGCAATAAAAAAGGGCTGTTTTACAACAGCCGCATCTTTACCAGTCTTTGTATTTTTCTTTGATATACTCTCTTACTCTCGGCCAGTTTGTATCGAGATAATTCAGGAAGTAGTCAAGGTCTTCCGGCGCATAGTCCTTGGTCGGCAGCCCTTTCTTCTTGTTGAAGCAGTCTATGATAATAGCCCTTGTCTCTTTGTATGAGTAACCTCCCGCACAGCGAACTCTGAGGATCGAATCCATGGTTTCATCTGCATGCTTCGTCAGTCTTCCTCCCGAGACCTCATCAAGCTGTTCCAGGTCGAGCTGCTCGTCCGCATAATACTTTTCTTTGTTCTCTGCCATAGCCGGCCTCCTTTTTTGTTCAATATAGATGTACGGATCTGATTTCTGCACCTTTCTCCATCCGATATACAAATATGCGGGGGAGCAGGAGACATGCCGGATCCATTATCAGGAATAGATGATCTCTTTGACGGCATCCATCACCTGTTTCGTACATCCTCCGGCGAGCTCCATGATGATCGTTTCCGAGCTGTCGATCCTGCATCCCGCATCGCTGAGGTCCTCCATCGCCCGTTTGCGCTCTTTTTTCGAGGTGGCGGCGCAGCAGTCCTCTGCTATGATCACCTCTATGCCTCTTTCGAGGAATCCGAGCGCAGTCTCTCTGACAGCAGTATTTGCGAGAGCTCCTGCCATGACGACCCTGTCAGGTCCGAGGGCCGATACATTCCTTTCCATGTCCGGCGAAGTCCACGCGTCAGGCGCGGTCCTCTCGACGCGCTCGCTGTCTCCGGCGTACTTCCGTACTTCCTTCAGGGTCTTTCCCTGCCCGTACGTCTCTGTTATGAGCATCGGGATGTTCATCCTGCTGATGCAGCGTGCGAATCTCTCCATGTTCTCCGTGAACCTGCGCGGTTTTTTGATGACCTCCAGCACGTCCGCCTGAGCATCGATGATGACAGCCAGGCACTCCGACTCCTGGGCCTGGTCTCTGAGCTTCATGAGAGCCACCGGATCCGCGATAGACGTCGGAAGAGGAGATACTGTTGCGTATCCTTCCTCCACCCAGTCGAAATCGTAACGCATCCGGTCATCCCTTCCGGTCTTCTCGGTCTTCAGCTGAAAGCCCCCGCTCTCAGTCTCTGTGAACATGTATTTTTCGGCATAGCCGAACGGCGCAGCCGGTACTATGCGGAGCCCCTTTATCTCCCATGAAGGGGCATCAGGCGCATTGACGCTTATCACTGTCGAAGGGCTCAGCTTGAGAGCCATCTCCATGAAGCGCGGCAGCTGACCGAGCACGTAGTCGAAGCTCAGCGTCTCGTGATTTATATTGTAGTGACCGACGGAAAGAGCGATGGAGCGTATCCCGTTCAGTGCGCCTTCCCTTGCAGCTCCGATCGTTCCTGAGTAATATGCGGCAAGTCCGAGATTCATCCCCAGGTTTATTCCGCTGAAAAGAAAGTCCGGTTCGATGCCCTCCTTTCCGAGTCTGCCTACAGCCCACTTGACGCAGTCCGTCGGCGTTCCGTCCACAGCCCACGCCCTGACAGCGCCTTTGACTTCTCTTTCTTCGGCATGCACTTCGCGCAGGAAGGTTATGCTCTGGCTCTTGGCGCTCTGCTGGTCTGCCGGTGCCGCAACATATACTTCAGCGTGGTCGGCAAGCTTCTCTACCAGCGCGGTCAGTCCGGCTGCGTCTATTCCGTCGTCGTTCGTTACAAGTACTTTGATCATTTTTCTTTCCTTTTATTTTCCGGTATTCTGTCCCTTACTCCTTTTCGAATCCGGCTCCGTCCGTCGTGAGTATGCTGCCGTCGGAAAGCACGAACACAGCTTCGATGCCGTCGAGGCCCTCGATGAACTTCTTCCCCTCTTTGGAGCCCTTTATGAGACAGGTGGTGCTCAGGGCGTCTATGTCCGCAGAGCGGCCCTTGTCTGCGATCAGCGTGACCGCGTCAAGATCCGTCTTTACCGGCCAGCCGGTCTTCGTGTCCAGTATATGGTGATAGGTCTTTCCATCCACCTCGATCTTTCTCTCATACACCCCGGAAGTTACGAGGGTCTTGTCCCTCGCCTTTATCTTTCCTATTATCTCCGTGCGGTCGGAGAACGGCGTCTCTACTCCTATAACGAAGTCTTCATCGTCCGTCTTGCTCCCGATGCAGATGACATTGCCTCCGAGGTTTATTGTCGCCGAGACGACGCCCTTTTTTTCGAGGACCTCCGTCATTTTGTCTCCGATGTAGCCCTTGGCTATGCCGCCCAGGTCGAGCCTGCTTTCGGGATCTGTCAGCCTGACCCTGTTGCCGTCTGTTTCTATCTTTCTGTAATCTACATGCTTCGCTGCTTCGGCGAGAGCTTTTTCATCGGGAAGCTTTGCCTCCCCTTCGGCCGCATGGAAGTTCCACTGCTCCGTCAGTCCTCCGACCGTAATATCGAAGTCTCCTCCGGACAGCTCCGAATACTCGATGCCTTTTTTTATCACTTCGGCGGTCTGAGCGCTGACCTCAGTCCATTCGCCCTTCGCGGCGTTTATCCTGCTTACGTCTGAATCCGCGCGGGTCCTGCTGAGAAGGTCCTCGAGCTCTTTGCATTCGGCAAAAGCTTCTTCGATGGCCTCGTTCGCTCGATCCTCCATCCCTGAAGCGGCCTGCACGGCGCCGTCATCATCCTTCATCCTGTAGACCGACACCGAACATATGGTGTCCAGATAGTAGCCGTCCTTCGATACCGGCTCAGGCGAAGATGTGCCGCACGCAGTCAGACAGAGAGACATCGACAGGGCAAGCACAACAGTCCCGGCGCTTCTTATTAGGTTTTGTTTATTGAAGATCCTGTGACGCACCGCACCTTCCTCTGATCTGTGCATGATATCTCCGTCCCTGTCAGTATGTTATAATGTAGCCTATGAAAGAGTACATCAGAAAAGCAGATATAATACTCTTTATCGTACTGGTAGCCGCCGGTCTTGCAGCCTCGGCTTTTCTTGCTGTGTCCCGCGCGGACGCAGGGTCCGGCGCCAAGGTCGTCATCGAGTCAGGCGGAGAGCTCTTCGCTGAATATCCCCTTTCAAAGGACACCGAGATAATCGTGCCCGCTCCGTCCGGAGTCAGCTACAGAGATCCGAAAGCAGCCCCTGCAGATGCCGGTGACGAATGCACCCGGTACAGATATTTCAACATCGTGCGCATAAGCGGAGGCAAAGTCTCAGTCACCGCCGCCTCGTGCAGGAACCAGGTCTGCACAGAGCACGTGAGCATCTCGAAGGCAGGCGAGAGCATAGTGTGCCTTCCCAACCGCCTGGTAGTGACCATCGAAGGAGGTGGCGGATACTCATCTTTTCATATATCGAAGCAATTATACCATACAACCCGGGCATACCAGGCATCAAACTCGGTATCGCCAACGTTGTCACGGTGATCGCGCTGTACAAGTTCGGGCCGAAGGACGCCGTCGCGGTCAGCGTTATCAGGATAGTGATCGCGGGCCTTTTATTCAACGGTCTTTTCGGCATGCTGTATTCGCTGGCCGGAGCATCGCTCAGCCTTATAGGCATGATCATACTCAAAAAAACCGGCCTCTTTTCAGTGACCGGTGTCAGTATGGCCGCAGGAGTCCTTCACAATCTGGGACAGCTGCTCATGGCTGCCGCCCTGATAGAGGACCTGCGCATATTCTTCTATTTTCCTGTTCTCATGTTCAGCGGCATAGCCGCCGGCATACTCGTGGGCATCATATCCGCCCTTGTTCTGAAGGCTTTGCGCTGAGTCTCCGGTCCCGGAGGACATATGCTGCAAGAGCCGCCGTCAGAAGTGCGAGGCCGGCAACAGGATAGAATATCATCAGCCTGTTGGTCGTCCCGTATATCTCGAGCGCACCGTTCACCAGGCTTCCCGCGGTCAGCGTTGCGGCAGCAGCGAGCTGCAGTCCTGCAGCAGCAGAACTTCCGCTGTCCGCTCTTTTTTTATCGCCCGCAAACGATGCCAGAAGGTTCGGGACCGCCCCCGCAAGCAGAGGCACCATGAAAGCGAAGATCATGTAGTTCGACATCACTCCGTGGCTGAAGTATTCGTACACCCCGCCCGCAGCGGCGACCAGTATGGCTGCCGCGAGGTACCTGAGGCCTCTGCGCCTTTGTCTGTCAGTAACCGATGTATACAATGTCGCTCACACTCCTTTCAGTCCCTTCTCCGTGTCCGGCGCGGCCTCCTGTCGGGTTGTTTATGACTACGCCGTTGAAGACCATGGTCGATGAGCCGCCTCCGTCGAGGTTGTAGGCTGTAACGGCCCCGAGTTCCTTCATGAAGTCCGCGAGTTCGTACAGCGAAAGCCCTTCGCTCTCGTCCGTCCTGCCGTCCGCGACCACGAATAGATAAGTTCCGTCAGCCTTTATGCCGATCGTAGTCCTCGGGTTGCTGCCCATCGCTTTGGCGACCTCTTCATCCGTCCCGACTGCAACCTTACCGTTTTCGACGAGCACCGGCCCGAAGGACAGATTGTTGACCACTCCGTCAGCCAGAAGCTCATCTGCCGTGACCTCGTCTTCGCTGATGATGCCGAACGACCCGTCCTTATAGATCACCAGGTCCTCCTGTCCGGAGACCGCCGTATCCCTGTAGAGCTGACCGTTCCTGATGACATATCCCTTTTCGCGTGTCCCGTAATAATCGCCGTTTACCGCCAGTATCGCGTCGTTGTCTTCGGCGATCTGTGAAGTCTCCTCCGTCACGTTCTTGCCGTAAAGCCCCTGTGCCAGCGCCGTCTTAAGATATTCAGGCGATGCGAGGCTCACTTCGGCCGCATATACTTCGGTGTCCTCTACGCTGTATCCGCTGATCTCCACGGAGATATTGCTGTCTGTATAGCTGTTTGAAGTGATAACGGGCACCAGAGCCTCTCCTTCCGATCCGCTGCCGCTGCTTCCTGCCCCGGTACGCTCGCTCTGATCCGATGTCTGGATTCCTTCTCCGCTGTATACCCTTGTGATCACGAAGGTATCCAGTGCGACATATGTCGTGAATACCGCCAGGACCAGCAGGTATGCCAGAAGGATCTTGTGCTTCCTGATCATGCCGTCTCCTCCTCTCCTGTCAAGGCAGTCTCTCCTGCGCTCTCATTGCTGAAGAAGATAACGTATTTCTGGACCGTCCAGCTGATGACGAAGAACAGTATCTCAGTGATCAGCTTTGCGATCATGCTGTTGATGCCGAATGTCCCGGCCAGCAGGCTCAGGACCAGAGTATTGCCGGCAAGTATGAGAGCTGCCAGCGCGATATACTGCGCGGCCGACTTCGCGAAACCCGTCCTGCTTTTGAAGACAAGCTTTCTGTTCATCATGTAGTTCGCCGTCCCGCTCACGAGCCTTGCCCCGATATTCGAGATGACCAGACCGTGCGTCATGCCCAGCGTGCCCGTGAGGGTGAGCAGCACCGCATACATGCAGTAGTCTATGGCAAAGCTCGCAAGCGAGGAGGCAGAGAATTTCAGGATCTCCTTATATACTCTGAACGAGTCCCGCACCGTCCTGAAGTGCGAACCACTGTTGTTGTCCTCGTACACGGTCTCTATCCTCTCCTCGATGATGGTGTAGCCCTCCGTCGCGAGAGTCAGGAGCATGTTGATCTCATACTCGTAGCGGTCTCCCTCTATCTCCAGAAGCGCCGGTATGAGGTCGCGGCTGAAAGCCCTGAGGCCGGTCTGGGTATCGTGGACCCTGACTCCCGTCACCGCGCTGTATACGTGTCTTGTGACTGTGTTTCCGAACCTGCTCCTTGCCGGAACGTCCTCTTCGAGGGCCCTCGATCCGAGCACCAGGGCATCCCGCCTGTTCCCGGCTATGCGGGCCACTCTGAGGACATCGTCCGGCAGATGCTGACCGTCAGCGTCTACCGTTACTACGACTGCGTCCCTGCCGCTCAGCTCCCTTACGCCTGAAGGCGTTCTGGCGACCTCGTCGTAGGCCATGTAGTTCAGTATGTAGCTCAGTCCGTTCCTGAGAGCCGCGCCCTTTCCGCGGTTCTCAGGATGGGTGAGCACGACGGCGTCATGCGAAACTTTTTCGAATGTATCTCTGTAGTCCATACCGCTGCCGTCATCGACGACGACGATATCGAATCCTCTGTCCCTGAGATCATGTACGAGACTTATGAGCTTCTCTCCCGGCTCGTATGCCGGGATGAGCACTATGTATCTGCTTTTCATGACCGTTCTCCTTTCTTCCCTTTTTCGAATAGTGACGCCCTACATCTCTCCCTGAGGACCGCCTTCCATCATGCCGCCCTGATCTCCGTTCATCATGCCGCCTTTGCCGCCTTTCATCATGCCGCCGCCCTGCATTCCGCCTGAGATGCTGCTGTAGATGTTATCGCTCAGCGTGATCTCTTCGCTGTAGCCTCCTGCCGTCAGGGTATATGTGCCGCCCTGCGTCATGCTGTCCGTGCTGATGTAGACCACCGCATAATCGAGTTCAGGTGTGACCTCGGCTAAAGTCTTGCCGTCAGCGTCCTTCAGTGTGACCGTGCTGCCTGCCGTCTGGCTGCCCACAGTTACTGCTATGAGGCCCTGCTCAGCTGTCGAGAAGTTAGCTGCCATGCCGGCTCCGCCTGTTCCGATGAACGTGCCTCCAGTGATCGATGCTGTGCCGTTGTAGTCGAGCACTGATGTGTCTCCCTGGCTCGGTCCGCAGACCACCGTATAGCCTCCGCTGACTGTCACGGATCCGTTGGAGTCGACGCCGTCTCCGGATGCCTGGATATATATATTGCCTCCGCTTATATTGATCTGGCCGTCGCTGCCGCCGTCGCCGCCCATCATGCCGCCTTTGCCGCCGCCCCAGTCATCGCTTCCGAATGTGCTTGTTCCCTGAGTGCTTCCGCCGGCTGCATTGATGCCGTCATCTGTCGCAGCTACCTTGATGTCTCCGTCCGATACGTTTACTGTGAGAGCTTCTATGCCCTCGTATGATTTGCTCACGTCGATGGTCCCGCCTTCGATGTTCGCTTCAGCGTCGGCATGGATGCCGTCATCTCCGGCGTTGATGACCAGACTGCCGTCTGCCATGTAGAAGAAACTGTCCGAAGTCGTGCCTTCCTCTGCATCCGCATCGTCTGAGACGTGTACTCCGTCCTTGTTGTCCGCGTTGATCGTTATCGAAGCTTCCGCTACTCTCACGCTGTCGTTTGCCTGGACGCCGTGCTCGGCAGCGTCGATGGTGATGGTTCCTCCTGCCAGCTTGACATCGTCCTTGCCGACTATGCCGTGGCCGGCCGGCGATGTCACCGTCAGACTGCCGCTTCCGTTGAATGTGATATCGTCCTTGGCGAATACCGCGCCGTCTATATTGGTGTCTCCGTCAGCAGTGAAGCTGCCGCCGTTCGCCAGGCTGTTCTCTGTGCCTTTTGCCGTTGTCACGAAGACCTTGTCGGCCGACTTCACGTATATGGCTGCTGATGTCTTGCTCGTTATCGACGCTCCGTCGAGCACTATCTGCACCTTTGCGGCATCGTCCGCCTCGACGATGATCTGGCCGTCTGTGAGTTCACCGCTGAATATGTATGTTCCCTCCGAAGTGATCGTCACCGTGCTTCCGCTCACGCTTATCCCGCTCGATGAGGACGCCTTGGCTGAAGTGCCGCTGAGCGTGACCTTCACCGCGCTGCTTTCGTCGTAGTCTGCCGAAAGATCCCTCTCCGTGAACATCTCCGACTTGCTTGCGGCGTTGTATTCCTTTGTTGTCGAGGTCTGTGTCAGCCCTGTATCGCCCGTGCCGCCTGCTCCTCCGCATGATGTGAGCGTCAGCACCAGCGCCAGTATCAGCGCTATCATCGATATAAGCGATTTTGTTACGAAGCTGCTGTCGCCGTTTGCGGCTGTCTTTTCGTATGCTTTCATTTCTTTATTATTGCTGTCCATTTTTATATTTCCTCCTTCCGGGGATTTTTCCGCTTTTACAGTTCGGTCGGCACTGCTGCCTGACGCGAAACATTGATCTCGAGATTTCCGTTTCTGCAGCGGATCCTGTCTATGAGGTCCTTCTCTTTCGAAGGATCCTTCAGTACCACGTCATATGTAAGTCTGAACATGCTGCCCATGTTTGTCGTCTTTACGTTCACAAGCTCGCAGGATGATGTGTATTCTGCGAAGAGATCGTCGAACATCCCCGAGTAATCGAGGTCTTCAGGGATCATGATCCTGAAGCTCTTGTACCTGTCGGCGTTTTTCTTCGATCCGAGGTCGACCCGGTTGAACACGATTATCGCCAGTGAGAGCACCGCCGAGAAAACTGCCGCGAGTCCGAGGTATCCCATGCCCGTGATAAGGCCTGTGCCCATCGCCAGGAAGATAGCGCATATCTCTTTCGCGGTGCCCGGCACCGATCTGAACCTTACCAGGCTGAACGCTCCTGCAACGGCGATACCCGTTCCGACGCTGCCGTTAACCATCATTATGATGACGCATATGATCGCAGGCAGCATGGCCAGTGTCGCCACGAAGCTCTTTGTGTAGCGCGTTCCGTACATGTAGGCCGCTGCTATCATGAGGCCGAGCGCGATCGATACGGCGAACGATGCCGCAAACTGCGCGAAGCTTATCGACGCTGCCGTCTGGCTGTCATATATGCTGGTGAGTAATTCGTTCATTTTCAGTACCTCCGTTTTCCTTTATTATCTGTATCTGTCCGGCCGCCTTGCCGCGGCCATGTTCCTGTTTACAGCATAAAAATAACGTCCCCTCCTTAAACGAAACTAAAGCGGAGAACTTTTTTATGAAAATACCTGAGAACCCGTAATATTTCTTAATTTTTATGGAATGTGCTCCGTAAAGAGTTATAATGTCATACTGTAAAAAATAACGGCCTGAGGCCGTATAAGCTTATTTACAAGGAGGACACACTATGTGGACAAGACAGGAATTGAAAGAAAAAGGCAAGGCAGCCTTTAAGGCAAACTACTGGAGGAATGTACTGGTGGCATTCCTGCTGGGTCTTCTCACGACAGGAACACTGATATCCGGCAGATCCAGCGGATCAGAGAGTGATACATCCGGCGCACAGATCGCAGTATCCAGTCTCTCACCTACCCAGGTCGGTATCATCGCCGGAGGCATGGTCCTGATCATCATCATCGCCGTGGTCCTTGATATACTGGTATTCAATCCGCTGCAGATCGGATGCTACGCGTTCTTCAAGGACAATGTAAAGACACACAATACTGAAGTGAATATGATCAAAGTGGGGTTCACCGACTACGGTCACAAGTTCTGCACTATGCTGCTTTACAGCGTTTTCCTCGCACTGTGGACGATGCTCTTCATCATCCCGGGCATCATAAAGAGCTACTCATACAGGATGGTGCCTTTCATCGTACAGGATTATCCTGAGCTCTCCGCCAGAGAAGTCATCAACAAGTCAAGGGAAATGATGGACGGACAGAAGATGGAGGCATTCAAGCTCGATCTCTCGTTCATCGGATGGTTCGCCCTGTCTCTCCTGACTCTCGGTCTTGTCGGAGTATTCTGGACAAATCCGTACTTCTACAACACCAACGCAGCTCTCTACAGAAGGCTGAACGGTGAGGATGCGGCTGAAGTTACAGCAGCTCCTGCTGATGAGGTGACAGCAGTACCGGCTGAGTGATCGGACCGCGCTCTTATATGAATGATCATCCCGGATGCCGCGTGTGAACGGCATCCGGTTTTTTCTGCATCTCTTCTGTGTAAATAAAAAACTCTGCCGTTCCGGCAGAGTCGTATGGATATCATATTCGGTCTACGACAGCGGCAGCACCGCTGTGACTATGAAATCGTGTCCGTCCGTGGTGTGCGCGCTGATCTTTCCTCCGTGCGCGCTGACTATCGCCTGCGCCATCGAAAGCCCTATGCCGTGGCCGCCGGTCTCAGAATTACGCGAAGCATCCGTGCGGTAGAATCTTTCAAATACATGCGAGAGCTTTTCATTGGTCAGCTCATCCGCGACGGCATTTCTGACCTGTATGATGGCGTTCCTCCCCTCTTTTTTCACAGTGACCTCTATCGGAGCATCGCCCTCCGAGTACTTGACAGCGTTTTCGAGGATAATGGACATGAGCTTTTCAAGCTCTTTCGTGCTGCCCCTGACTGTGATCCCTTCTTCTATATCCGAGGATATGGACCTGCCGTTCTCTTTTGCGAGATTCTCGAAAGCCGATACGCTTTCGCCGGCTATATCGCTGAGCGGCACATCGGTCATGATGAGGCTGCTTTCCGCCTCCTCCATGCGTGAAAGGTACACAAGGTCATTGGTCAGACCGGCAAGCCTGTTCACCTGGCCCCCTATCTCGGCAAGGCCGTCTCTCAGGTCCTCCGTCTCAGCACTCCTGCCATGCGCGCCCTCGATGTCGTCCATCTGCATGTCCAGAAGATCAAGATTCGCTTTTATGATGGCAAGAGGGGTCTTTATCTCGTGGCCGGCATCAGTGATGAAGCGCTTCTGCTTCTCGTAGCTTTCAGCCACCGGCTTCACTATCCGTCCCGCAAAGTAGCAGATGACCGCAAACACGACGAGCAGTCCTATGAGAGACATGAGCACGCTGGCCCTGAGAAAATCTCTGAACGACTCGAGTACCCTGCCGCAGTCGAGGAATGTGACGATCGTCACCCCGTCCTTTTCGCTCACCGAATACCTGAGTTCTTCCACGAAACCCCTGTCTTCTCCGGACGCGAGCGCCTCTTTGGCGAACTCTGCGGCTTCTTCCGAGTCCACGGCGGATATCCTTTCTGTATTGGTGCGTGTGACATTCCCCCCGGAATCCACAAAGACACTGAAGAACCTGGCCTCTTCGGCTTCATCCCTTGTCATCGACGGTCCTCCGGGACCTTTAGGGCCAAGAAAGTCCTCTCTGTTTTCGAAAGGATCATCCTGTCCGCTGCTTTCTTCATCTCCGTCGTGCATGAATCTGCCGTCTCCGTCATCACTGTTCTCTCTTTCAAGAAGCCTGCCGCTGTAGCCCTCGAGCACAGTAAGACGGTCGTCGGCATCGCTGACGACCTTGTTGTAGTTAATGATGTTCATCCCTGCGACAATTGCCGTCAGCAGGATGGTCAGAGACACCATCGCTAGTATTATGAATCTGGTTTTTAACTTCTTTATCATTCTTTGCTACCCGGCCAGGGGGTCAGACCCCGCGGCCATTTTGCTGCTGCCGCGCGCAGCAGATATCCTGCACCGAGCGTGACAGCGAGGGAAGGATGTCTGCGACGAGCCTGCGGCTCTATTTTGTCAGAGGGTCAGACCCCCTGGCCGCTATGCCGTTACAAGCGAATATCCCGCGTTGCGCGAGGCCTTTATCTTTACATCCGAGCCTATCGCAGTGAGCTTCTTTCTGAGATACGACACGTACACCCAGACGACATTGCTCTCTGTATCGCTGTCGTAGCCCCAGATGTGATCCATGAAAGTATCCACCGATATTATGTTGCCAGGCTTTGCCATCAGAAGCTCCATCATCTGGAACTCCTTTGACATCTCCGGCAGGGCCTGAAAGCTCAAAGCTCGCCCTGTCTAGAGTGATATTGCCGAAGCTCATTTTAGTGTCGACCTCATTGCCGGACCTCGTGATCGCCCTTACTGCCGCGAGGAGCTCCTTCGAATCGAAAGGCTTCGTCAGGTAGTAGTTTGCTCCGCTGTCCAGGCCGAGCACCTTGTCATCTATCTCGGACTTGGCGGTCAGCATCAGGACCGGAAGATCCGATCCGCTCTCGCGAAGCTTTTTCAGCACTGTTATGCCGTCGACTTTCGGCATCATAATGTCTAATACTGCCGCGTCGTAGTTGCCTGCCTCGAGATAGTCCAGAGCGTCCTGTCCGTCGTGGACCGCGTCGATGGAGTAGTTATTGCTTTCAAAGATCTTTACCAGCGCCTTTGCCAGCGCTTTTTCATCTTCTGCGAGTAGTATCCTCATTTTTTCACCTTCTTACCGGGTACTTTACTGCCGGATATTATATCATCCGCATATCCAAAGCACAAAAATGCGCCTCTTTCCGATATGGATTAAAGCGCATTTACATTAAATCTACTTTAAAACAATGTTCTACCAGGAACCTCCGCCGGAGCCGCCTCCGCCGCCTCCGCCTGAGAAGGAACCGCCTCCGCTTCCTGAGGATGGAGAAGAGCTCATAGTGTTTCCGATGCTCTTCGCCATGCTGCTGACCGAATCCACCATGCGCGTGGTCCCTGAGCTGCCGAAGCTGTGGATATCCGACGAATACCAGTCAGGATAAGATCTGGCCATCGAAGCGAATCTCTTTGCGTATACCGCCGTCACACCGAGCGCGAACGCAAACGCCAGATTGCGGTAAAAGTATCCGGGATCCTTGTCCGCCAGAGTATCCATCTGATCCTTTTCGGCAGTCCTGAGGAATTCCGCATAGCCTTTCACCCTGGCCTGCATATCGGCAAACCAGTCGGTCTTCTTGTCGCAGAATCCCGCGAAAGCGTAGATCAGGAAGACCAGCGCGATGCCTGCCGCAAACGGGATGATCTGCCAGCTGCAGAGGTATGCATAAGACATGAACAGTCCGGCAAGCAGCGGCAGAGCCGGGGCCAGATAAGAACGGACTCCCTTTCGCATGCGTACGGCATCAGAGAGGCGGGACGCCCCGATGATCATCAGCACAAGCGGGATCCCCAGCCAGATCACTTTTCCTATCAGGTCCAAACCGGCTGTTTCAGACGAGGTAAAGCTCATGACAGTCATCAGCACGACAAGTCCCGCTGCACCTATCAGCTTTATCATCTTCGCCTTCGAGCCGGCATTCTCATCGTAGAACTTAGGCTTGTAGTCCTCGATTATGGCATCCCTGATCTCGTTCGCGGTCCTGTAGAACTCATTCTCGAGATCATCGACTTCAACGATATCCCCGTCTTCGAAGAGACCGTCCATGAAAGTCTTCTCGTAAGTATTGTCTCCGTCGTAATCGCGCAGCTTTTCGATACGGTACTTTTCCTTCACCTTATGCCTTATGCGGCTTTCCTCGCCGTATTCGTGTATCTTCAGATAACCCTTGTCCGCGAGTGAGAACAGCAGGCTTATCACTTCTTTCGATGTCAGCTCCTCATTCATGATGTATGACGCTTCAGGCGCTGTGATGCCGTCAGGAGGATAGAATTCAAGAGTCTCAGGATACTCCGGATCCTTCCCGTAGCGTCTTGCAAGAAGCGCTGCGAACGCGGCAAGCAGAATGAGGAACGCATCCGCTATATACAGCGCCGCAGCCGGCGCCTTTGCCTGCCTGGTGAAGTATCCCTCAGGCAGGACCGCTCTCATGGTGAGTCCTCCGAGGCAGTTCTCCGCAGTCTCTCCCTGTATTGTGCGGTCGCCTTCCGTCTCAAACGGAACATCCACCTGATCGCCGGTCTTTATGCCGATCTTTTCCATGTCGACCGGTTTCGGGAACTCGACCTCGAAACTGACATGATCTATGGACTGCGCCTCCCAGGATGTGCCGACCAGGTTATGGTATACCTCGTCCGCGTCATCCAGATGGTCGCCGCCGGTGTCGTAGATGTAGGTGTAGCGGTATATCGTCTCAGTGTCGGCGTATTCGTCCGGATCACCTATCTTCACGCTGAATCTCCCGGCCTCCGTTTCAGTCGAATACGACTGGTCCGTGAGCAGTTCGAAGTCCCTGACCTGTACCGCGTATTCTGATTTCTGCCCGTCTCTGTCGAGCTTTGCCGTAAGCGGGATGTTGACATAGATGCCGTGGCTCGGCTCGGTGAATTCGACCTTGACGGTCTCCGTTATCTGATAGGTGTCGTCCTCATTGACGACCATGCTGACATCATAGTCCCTTATGATGAAATCATTCTCGGCAAAACTGCTGACCGGTGCAGCCAGGCACAGCATCAGCGCCGCCGTCATCACGGCCGCGAGCCTTGCCGCTTTTCTCAGTCTGGTTCTTTTCATCTGTCTC
>CACYHM010000036.1 GCA_902774195.1 uncultured Eubacteriales bacterium | reverse complement strand
GCATCCTTTACGCTTTCGGCTTCATACAGCGCTTTCATGTCATACATACTACCTGCCCTCCTTTCCCTGTTCTTCCTGTCTCCACGGGTCGTTTATGAGTCCCGCTTCGGTGAATTCGCGGAACAGCGTGTGAGGCGACAGCGGGAGCTCGTTTATGTAGAGTCCAGTCGCCTGTCCTATGGCATTCCTGATCGCAGGAGCGACCGGGCATGCTGGCGGCTCGCCGAGGCCCTTGGTGCCGTAAGCGCTCGTCGGTTCATAATTCTCGACGAATGCAGCGTTCAGTCTCGGGTGATCCATGAACGACGACAGCTTGTAGTCGAGCAGGTTGTTGTTCAGAGGTCTGCCCGTCTTCTCGTCCCAGATGAGTTTTTCCGAAAGGGCGTAGCCTATTCCCATGCTCTGCCCGCCGTGGACCTGTCCGGACGCGAGCAGAGGATTTATGACCTGTCCGCAGTCATGGACGTTCACTATATTGAGCAGCCTCACCCTGCACATCGGGATGTCCACTTCGACCTCTGCGAAGCAGCATCCGAAAGAGTATGCGTTGGACTTTATCTGGTATGTCGACTCGGCGGTCAGATGCTGCGAGCCTTCTGTAGTGTAGAGCTTCGAAAGCGCAAGCTCTCCTATCGTCATGAGCTCTCGCCCATCCGTCGTCCTGATGATCTTTCCGTCGACGAGGTCGAGGTTGTAGACAGGCATGCGGGTGAACTGATGAGCCGCCTCGAGTATTTTGTCTCTGAGAAGCAGAGCAGTCTGCTTTACCGAGAAACCAAGCGTATACGTGCCTCTGGAAGCGTATACACCGGTCCCGAACGGCGTTATGTCCGTATCCTGGCAGGATACCGGATGCACCATGCTGAATGGGATCCCTACAGTATCGGCTATCATCTGGGCGGCTACCGTATCTGCGCCCTGGCCGATCTCTGTCTCGCCGAGCTGGAACTGCACCGAGCCGTCCTGATTCATCACTAAGCGGCACGATGATGTCTCGAGAGCGATCGGATAGACTGCGGTGTTGTACCAGAATGTCGATACCGCGATACCGCGCCTGATATCGCCGGTCTGCTTTGCGTACTTCTTTACCTTGTCGTAGTATCCGATGATCTCAGCGCCCTTGTCGAAGCACTGGTTGAACGTATCCGAATAAAGCTCGTTCTTCGAGAACGCGTGATAGTACCCGACAGGCATGAGGTTCTTTCTGCGGAACTCGAGCGGATCCATCTTCATGGCCCTCGCGCAGTCCTCAGCGTGGCATTCGAATGCGTAGCTCGCCTGCGGCATGCCGTATCCTCTCATCGCGCCTGCGACCGAACGGTTGGTGTAGACCGTCCAGGTCTCTCCGTCGATGTTGTCGCACGGATAAAGCTGCGGGAAGGCGTTCAGGCCCTTGGCAGCGATGGCGTGGCCATGCGAGCTGTAAGCTCCGTTGTTGCACCATGCCTTGATCGTCCTCGCGGCGAAACTGCCGTCAGGACGCATCCACGATGTGATGTGGTATCTGATCGCGTGTCTGATACGGTTGCTGACGAAGGTCTCTTCGCGAGGTACGTCGAGCTTTACGAGGCGCCCGCCAAGCTGGATGCTTATCCATGCGCAGAGAGGTTCGTACAGGACATCCTGCTTGTTTCCGAAACCGCCGCCCACATACGGCTTGATGACTCTGAACTTTCCCCAGTCCATTCCCGTCGCCTGGCCGATGACCCTGCGGACGATGTGCGGTATCTGGGTAGACGTGACCACGACAGTCCTGTCTCCTTCGCCGTAGGCATAGCAGATGAAGTTCTCTATGTGGCAGTGCTGCACAGGCTGCGTCTCATACCAGCCTTCGACCTTTGTGAGGCCCGGCTCCTTTATTGCTTCCTCTACGCTTCCCATGTGTATCTCGGTATGAGCGAGCACGTTGTTCGGGAATTTCTCGTGCAGCAGAGGAGCGTCATCTTTCATGGCCTCCTGCGCATCGAGAACGAAAGGAAGCTCCTCGTATTCGACGCTCTTTTCGAGCAGCGCAAGAGCCTGCTGCGCGGCGACCTCATCCTCTGCCACCACGGCGCCGATATCATCGCCGTAGAACAGCGGATGATCCGTCATGATGAGACGGTCGGCAATGTCCTGATGAGCAGGGTCTGTAGACCACGGATGGCCCGCGGTCGGGAAGTAGTGTTTTTCCTTGAGATCGAAGCATGTGAAGACGCGTACCACGCCCGGTACTTTCTCTGCCTCGCTCGTGTCGATCGACTTGACGATGCCGTTAGCCACTGTCGAATGGAGCACCCTGATGACGAGCGCGTCTTTGCCGCACATATCATCTGTGTACTTGATGCGCCCCATCGCCTTGTCGTGCGCATCCAGCCTGGTCACCGCCTGTCCGATGTACTTGTTGGACATTCTCTGCCCTCCCTTCTGAGAATAGTGCTAATCTCTCAATATCTTTATCATTACCTTCGTTACGAAGTTGTTCTTATCTGCTTCTATGAACTGATCGACTATGTCGATGCAGATCTCTGTATCATCCAGACGGCATCCCTCATCGAGTATACCGCCAGCCATGTCCCTTATCCTTTTGAACGTCGACCTGATCTTTTCGTGAGGCCCCCTGTGATAGCCCACCAGATATTCGTCCGGCGAGAGTACTCTTATCCTGTCGCTGTACCTGTCGAAATACGCTGTCTCTTCGCCGGGGATCATGACAGCGAACTTCGTTTTGTCATCCGGCATATAAAAAACGAGTGTCGGATACAGGTAAAAGAGCTCGTTGACGAAGATCTCTTCTATACCGCCTATCTCGATATAGTAGATGTCATCTTCCGAGCAGACAAAAGCCTGATCGAACACTGCGTATTTCATCTCACGGTTGACCATGGCGAATCTGTCGTTCATCACCGCCTCCATCCGGAGCAGCTTCTCGTAATTCGCGCGCAGCACCTTCATTCTTTTTCTGAGGTATTTCTCAGTACTGTCAGGATCGCGTTCAGGCATGAATTCGCCTATCTCCTCGAGCGAGCAGTCGAGCTGACGCAGGAGGCGTATCATGCCGAGCGGATAGATCTGGTCATACTTGTAGGAGCGCCAGTTGTTCTCCGGATTCCTGATCTCCGGAACCAGCAGGCCCTCCTTGTCGTAGTGACGCAAAAGCTGGACATTGATGTCGAACATCCTTGCAAGTTCGCCTATTTTCCATGTCCTGTCATAATAATCTTTCATGTGCGTTTCCTACATTAATATGCATGACAGTATTTTTCACTTCAATTATAAGTACTCTATTGTTTCAAGACAAGAACATATCCGCAAAAACCTACAATTATTTTAACTTTGTACTAAAAGAGTACAAAACTCACGGTAAAACACTCGCGATCCGCTGCTTTTTTCGTTGCTGTCGATGCGGACGGGCAGTAAAATAATCACATGGAACTACAGAACTTAAGAGGCAGACAAAACAGTATCACAGAAGCACTGCAGCTGACGCTGCCTGAGCACGCGGTGATCAGCGTCGTCGGTGCGGGAGGAAAGACCTCGCTGATATCCGCATGGGCGCGCGAGCTCGCGGCGGCGGGCAAAAGCGTGATCATAACTACAACTACTCATATGTTCCGTCCGAAGCGCATGGAGGAGGACGGCATAAAGGTGATCGCAGCTGACGATCCCGAAAAGCCCGGCAAGCTCAAGGCTCCGCCGGAGGATGTGCTCAGCAGTCTCAGAGATGAGGCTGACGTCGTTCTCATCGAGGCCGACGGTTCGCGCCGCATGCCCCTCAAATGGCCCGCCGCTCACGAGCCTGTCATACCGGACTATACCGACATAACTGTGTGCGTCGCGGGGCTTTCAGCCATCGGCAGGCCGGTAACAGACACCGTATACCGCGCAGATGAGATGCCCGAAACGCTCATGCGCGACATCGTGGATTTCAATCTGGTGCACGCCCTCGTCTCGTCAGTAAACGGCGGCCGCAAAGGCGTGCGCGGCGAATTCAGAGTCTTCATGAACCAGGTGGATAACGATACGGACAGGCTTGCTGCCGCCTACAGGCTGCAGCAGTTCTTCGCCGTGCTCGGGATACAGAGCGCATGGGGTTCTCTGCAAGACCCCGAAGACATTCGCCTCGCTGTCATACTTCTGGCCGCAGGAGACAGCAGAAGATTCGGGTCGAACAAGCTCCTTCACTCGATGGACGACGGACGCCCTATTATAGCGCCGGTCCTTGACGCGGTCAGGACCATCGATGCCTGCAAAAGGATAATCGTCACTCAGTACGACGAGGTCGCAGATCTGGCTGCCGGCTTCACGGTCGTCAGAAACGACAGGCCCGACCTCGGCATATCCCGCAGCATGCAGCTCGGCATCGAAGCTGCCGGCGACGCAGACGCCTACATGTTCTGCGTCTGCGATCAGCCCGGGCTCGGTGCACCGGCTTTTGAGAGCCTTATAGAAGCATATAAAAAAGGGACCGCCGGCATCGTTTCCCTTGCATGGAAGGGAAAGATGTGCAATCCCAAGATATTCTCGTCGCGTTACAGAGGCGAACTTATGAGCCTTTCAGGAGATACAGGAGGCAGACAGATCATCGCCGGTCATGAAAGAGACCTCCTGCTCGTCGAAGCTCAGAGCGAAGACGAGGTCAGAGATATCGACCGCCTGCCGCAGTGACCGCTACACTATCTCGAGCAGGACTTCTACGGCTCCTCCGCATATCATGCCCTCGTCAGCGACTTCTTTTCCGCTCATGTCGACATATACCATCACGGGCTTCTGCGGCCCGTTTTTTCTGTTTTTGAGCATTTCAGCAGCGCGCTCCATTATCAGAGCCTCAGCAAGTCCTCCGCCTATGGTTCCCGTGATCGTCCCGCTTCCTGATATCAGCATCCTCGTTCCCGGAGCGCGCGGGGACGAACCCTTCTTGGATACTATGGTCGCAAGAACGGCGTCAGCTCTTTCGGCGGACATGAGCTCTCTCATCACATCGGCCGGTATGCCCTCGCTTTTTCTCTTCTTGTTCTTCACATCGATTATCTCGGCCATGATCGATACAGATATCTCTTCAGGCGTCTCGGCGCCTATGTCGAGTCCTATCGGCATGTGCACCGAATCGATCACATCCTGTGCCACGCCGCTGTCCGCAAGCATCTGCCTTACCATTCCGACCTTTCGCCGGCTGCCTATCATACCGATATAGGCATACGGCTTCTCCACTATGCTGAGAAGGCACTCTGTATCCGACAGATGTCCTCTTGTAACGATGATGAAGAAAGTATCCCGATCGCCCGGAATATCCGCCAGGGCCACTCCAAAACCGCTGCATATCCCCTCGTCCGCTCCGTGGCTGAGCGCGTTCTGTATGAAGTTCTCACGGTCATCGATCGCGGTCACGTGAAAACCCATCATCTTTGCGATCTCTATCACCGGCATGGATACATGGCCCGCTCCGCATATAACGAGTTTCTTTTCGTTGCCGAGGAGTTCCGAAAACACCCTGGCATCTCCGATCTTTGCAAGACTGCCGTCCTCTGCCGCAGCGGCCTCATCTGGATGCAGCTTAAAAAGACCGTCATCGCAGCTCATCCATACGGGCTCTCCTGCGGATGTTATCATCTTCTCACCGGCATGAGGCCCGTCGCAGACCGTGAACATACGGTTTTCAAGGTTTATATTCAGTTCGCTTACAGCTTCGTAGAATTTCATTTCCCCGTCCCTTTTATTTGAGAAGTAGTATATCTTCTTCGTTCAGTCTGAGCCAGTCCGGAAGTCCCCTCTTTTCGATCTCCTTCTGCTCTTCTCTCTGCACGAACCAGCTTATGATGTTTTCATCAGCATGTACGCTTCCGGAGCCGTCCTCTGCAGGCCTGAAGTAGTAATTCTTCTCGAATGGCAGTTCATCCTCTCTTACAGGGATGAATCTTATGCAGTTGTCCTGTCTTTCTCCCCATACAGGAACGAATCTGTGTGCTCTGTAGCCGGCATGGGTCGTACCTTCAGGTATATCCCTTCCGATCCGGACTTCCAGGTCCCAGTCGATGAGTCTGAGGGTCCTGCCGCCGGCCGCTTCGGCCCGTGTGAAATTCTTGCATCCGGTCAGCCGGGCAGCTTCTACGCTTCCCGGATCTCTGAAGACCTCGCCTGTCCTTCCGTGTCTGATGATCCTGCCCTTCTGCATCACGAAGAGCTCTTCGCTGAACCTGTACAGCTCGTCTCTGTTATGCGATACCATAAGGACCTGCCCCGGGAAGTCTTTGAGCATCTCCGTCATCTCGAGCTGCATCCTGTCGCGCAGGTACGCATCGAGAGCCGAGAACGGTTCGTCGAGGAGTATGAGATCAGGTTCAGTCACCATGATACGCGCAAGAGCCACCCTCTGCTGCTGGCCTCCGGAGAGTTCACCCGGAAGTCTGTTTTCAAAACCGTCCATCCTGAAGCTCCTGAGCATATCCAGGGCTTTTGCTCGCTTTTCTTCATCCGGTTTTCCGAGTCCCGCCATGACATTCTTAAGCACGCTCATAGTCGGAAAGAGCGCGTAGTTCTGGAACATGTATCCGACGTTCCGCTTCTGAGGCTTAAGATCCGTCTCAGTTTCAGAATCGTAAAGCACTCTGCCGTCCGCCTCGATATGGCCGCCGTCGACGTCTTCGATGCCCGCGATGCTCCTGAGCGTCATGCTTTTGCCGCTTCCGGATTCACCGAGTATACCTATCCTGGACGCATCGCTTTCGATCAGCACATCCAGTTCGAAATCATCTATTCTTCTGTGTATGTCCGCAACGAGTCTCACTCTACCACTTCCTCACGTTCTTCATCTGCTTTCCGGTGATCATATTGATCAGGAAGATGGCAGCAAATGCGATGATCATGACGATCATGACCCAGAATCCGGCAGTCAGGTAATCGCCGTCCTGTATCACCATGGCTATCCTCTGCGACAGCGTCCCCGTTTTTCCCGGGATATTGCCCGCCAGCATCGAGGTAGCTCCGTATTCGCCCATAGCGCGCGAAAAGGTCAGGATGGTGCCGCTCGCTATTCCCGGACCCGCGGTCGGGACGACCACGCGCCAGAATATGGAAGTCTCTGACATGCCGAGCGTCCTGCCGGCAAGCACCAGGTCAGCATCGATCTGCTCGAATGCCGCCCTGGCATTTCTGTACATCAGAGGGAATGCGATGACGGTCGCCGCGAGTATGCATCCGATCCATGTATGAACGACCTGTATGTTGAACGTTTCATCGAGAAACATCCCGAAGGGTCTCCTGCGGCTGAAGATAAGAAGCAGAAAGAAGCCGGCGACCGTAGGCGGCAGCACCATCGGAAGGGTGAGTATGCCGTCGAGCACCGACTTCATCCTGTAATCTTTTTTTATGACCTTTCTTGCAGCCCAAAGACCGAGAAAGAACGATATGACGGTCGCCACTATCCCGGTCTTGATGGATATCCACAGCGGGCTCCAGTCCAGACTTTTTGCAAGTTCGATCATGCTTTCCAATTATTCTACTCTACGTTCGTATCGAATCCGTATTTCTGATACAGAGCCTTTGCTTCATCGTTTGTGATGAACGCTATGAAGTCGGCTGCCGCTGCAGTTTCAGAATCCGATGCATCCTTGTTTACTATACCGGCAACAGGATAGATGATATCGCCCGACACCTCGTTGCTGACGGTCTCGATTATCCTTACGCTGTTTTCGTGCCCCACTGTATCCGAAACGTATGTCGTTCCGACTTCGCAGGATCCTTCCTCTACAGCGGTGAGGACCTTGCTCACATTGCCCTGCTCGCTGATCTCGACACCGCCGAGCTGTTCGGACACTTCAGCAGTTGTAATGGCCGCCGGGTCATCGGCAGGCTGCAGGAGTCCGAGGTTGATCAGTGCGACTCTGGTATATTTGCCGACCGGCACGCTGCCGTCGGCAAGCGCTATGCTGGAAGCATTGCCTATGGTCGAAAGGCCCTCGACCTTTGTAGCCTGATTGATCGGGCAGATGACCGCGAGCTGGTTGTTCACGACATTGGTCCTGGTTCCTTTGAGCACCATGCCCTCTTCTTCAAGCTCGTCCATCTGTTTCTGGGCGGCGCTGAAGAACACATCGCACGGCGCTCCTTCCCTGATCTGGGTCTGGAGTGTGCCGGAACTGTCTGTGTTTACGACTATGTCCACGCCCGGGTTGGCTTCCTCAAAGGACTTCTCGAACTCAGCCATGACATTGCTGAGCGAAGCAGCCGCGAACACATTGACAGTGACAGTCTCTGCAGTATTTGCCGCGCCGTCACTCTCTGTACCGCCGCTTTTTCCGCATGCCGCCAGCGCGAACACCATCACGGCAGCAAGCCCGATGATAAGCATCTTCTTTTTCATGATACGGCTCCTTTCGTCTTCG